>DASZVX010000054.1:0-3378 GCA_035547255.1 Hyphomicrobium sp. | reverse complement strand
ATCTCCTCGCGCGGGCCGAACGCGTCCGACCACGGATAGCCCTGCTCGAACGAGAACGAATAGAACCGCGAGACCACGTCGCAGGCGGCGCCGGGATAGGAATTGTCGCGCCACACCCCGCCGACGTCGTGCGCCCGCTCCAGGATGGTGAAGTCGCGGAATCCGGCCTTCTCCAGCGCGATCGCGGTCGCGATGCCGCCGAAGCCGCAGCCGATGACGAGGATCGGCACGGTAGTGATGCCGACTGCGGTCCCCACTGGCTTATCGGCGACTTGGACGTTCATGCTGGCCTCAAAGCGCCGTATCTCAGTTTAAGGCGGCGCGGGCGTCGACGTGCAGGGGAGTTTGTCGGATATTCTCCACGTTGGAAACTGATGATGTCTCAGACTGAAACCTTGAACCCGCATCCCGGCGAGATCTTGCTGGAGGAATTTTTGCGCCCGATGGGCCTGAGCCGGAATGCGCTTGCCCGCGCGATCCATGTCCCGCCGCGCCACATCAACGAGATCGTGCTCGGCAAGCGCGATGTCACCGCGGACACCGACCTCCGCCTCGCGCGCTATTTCGGACTGTCCGAAGGCTTCTTCCTCGGCCTACAGGCCGACTTCGACCTGATGGAACGCCGCCGTGCCATCGCCGTCGAGCTTCGCACGATCGAGCCAAGGGCTGCGTGACCCTAAGCAGGGAAGAGTGCACGACCGTTGCGCCCAGACTAGTGTCTAGACTCGCGAGGAAGTTGACCTAGCAGCCGACTTCAATAGGATCGAAGCGATGACGCAAGCCGATCGCATACGAGAATTTGTCGCTGCAACCATTATTGCGGACGCGCGGAAACGCGGCATTCATAGGGTAGCCGTTCGAGCAGGAGATATTCACCGGGATCTTGGGCTGACGAATGCGACGCCAGCGGTGTGCAGTGCGATTGGAAGCAAGAAATTTTCCGAGGTAGCACATGTAACGTTGATGCATCGGCAGGGGTCTAGTGCTGGTTCAAACGTTGTTTTTACATTTTCCATCGATTCAATATTAGATATTCACAGAAATAATAAACCATTTCAGGAAGATCTGGTTATCTCGAATAATTCAAGTGTTTTAGATCGAAAGAGGTATGATTTAAGAGATTCTCTAGTCCTAATCTCCTGTGCCAAGAGTAAGCTTCCGCATTCGGCACCTGCCCGTGAGCTCTATGCTTCGCTGCCCTTCACAATGGCTCGTGACCTTGTCGAAGCACAGAAGGTACGATGGTATATTTTATCAGCATTGTATGGTTTGGTTCACCCCAGGGCGAATATAGATCCCTATGATAGGACTCTGAATCGATTGAGCGTTGCCGAGCGTAAATCATGGGCGAATGGCGTTCTTGAGCAGCTTCTGCCGATTGCAAAGAAGGTCCCGCGTATTGTTTTCTTCGCTGGACAGCACTATCGAGAATATCTCGTCATTCCGCTGCGTCGGCAGGGCGTTGTGGTTGACGTCCCTATGGAAGGTTTGCGGCAAGGCGAGCAGCTTGCGTGGTTGAGCTCTCATCAATGAGCCGCTTTGACGACTTGGAATATTTCTATTCAATAATGGGTGGTGTAATTCGGCAATGTGGAGGTCTGCGATCGCTTTCGTCGATCGACCTTGCCGCGGCTCCCCATCGAGGTGTGTACTTCTTTTTCGAACCTGGAGAGAACAGAAGGGACAGTGATATCGGACCGCGTGTCGTCCGTGTGGGAACCCATGGATTGAAGATCGGATCGCGGTCGACCCTTCGAGGCCGGCTTGGTCAGCATCGCGGGATGCGATCCGGCGGGGGAAACCATAGAGGCTCGATTTTTCGTCTGTTGATTGGACAAGCGTTGATCAGTTCCGGCGCTCTGCCAATTTGCCGTTCATGGGGCCTCAAAGCCGACGCGAGCACTGCCGCTGCCGCGCTGGGCTTGTCGAAGCAGGACCTAGCGGCCTCCGAACTAGCAATAGAGCAGGCGGTCAGCCGTTATATCGGCAGTATGCAGGTTGCTTGGCTTGAAGTTGGCGACGAGCCAAGCCCACAGAGTGATCGCGGCTTTATTGAGAGAAATGCAATTGCGTTACTAAGCAATCTCGACAAGAAGCCATTGGACGTCCCGATGCCGACATGGCTAGGGCAATATTCCAATCGACTCCGCGTCCGTGAGTCGGGTCTCTGGAATCAGAATCACGTCGAAGAAAAATACGATCGGGCGGTTCTCGAAAAGATCGAGAGATATGCGCGTGGATAGCGCTATCATTGAATTCGTCGATGACGACGCGGCTTATTTGGCGTGGTTGGCTGGCCATCCAACGGGGTTTGTGCTGAACGTGCGGCGAAAGC
Organism: Hyphomicrobium sp.; assembly: GCA_035547255.1. Classification (GTDB taxonomy): domain Bacteria; phylum Pseudomonadota; class Alphaproteobacteria; order Rhizobiales; family Hyphomicrobiaceae; genus Hyphomicrobium_B. The sequence continues at coordinate 1,043 of DASZVX010000054.1, read as the reverse complement.
CAGACTCGACATATGTCGTGCTCCATCGTGCCTCGTGCGGTACGATAGCAATGGCTCGTCGTTCGGGAGCCTATACCGGCGGTAGTTATCGTAAAATCTGTTCTGATCAGCTCGCTGAGCTTCGACAGGCTGCAGTCGCAGAGGGTCGTCTGGACGGCAGCTTTTCAGCACGCTGCGGGCATTGCGATCCTCAGTGATGCCTCAATGCGCTTCGTCCCAATTGTGGGCGGCGCGGGCGTCGACGTGCAAGGGCACGCGGAGCTGGACGGCCGGGTGGGGCGCCTCCTCCATCACGCGCGAGACGACCGGCAGCGTCGCCGCGACCTCCTCGTCCGGCACCTCGAAGATCAATTCGTCGTGGACCTGGAGCAGCATCCTCGCCGAGAGGCGGGCGGCCTTCAGCGCCTCGTCCATGCGGATCATGGCGCGGCGGATGATGTCGGCGGCCGAGCCCTGGATCGGGGCGTTGATCGCGGCGCGCTCGTGGAAGGAGCGCTCGGCCATGTTCTTGGAGTTGATCCAGGCGAAGTGGCACTTGCGGCCGAAGATGGTGCGGACATAGCCGTTCCGCCGCGCCTCGGCCTTCATCGCCTCCATGTAGTCGCGGATGCCGGGGAAGCGCTCGAAATAGCGCGCGATATAGGCGCGGGCCTCGTCGCGGCCGATGCCGAGCTGGTTGGCGAGGCCGAAGGCCGAGATGCCGTAGATGATGCCGAAATTGATCGCCTTGGCGCGGCGGCGGACCTCGGCCGGCATCCCTTCGACCGGCACGCCGAACATCTCCGACGCGGTGAGCGCGTGGATGTCGACGCCCTCGGCGAAGGCGTTCACGAGCTGCGGGATGTCGGCGATGTGGGCGAGGAGGCGGAGCTCGATCTGCGAATAGTCCGCCGAGACCAGCTTGTGGCCCTCGGTCGCGACGAAGGCCTTGCGGATCTTGCGGCCCTCCTCGGTGCGGACCGGGATGTTCTGGATGTTGGGCTCCTGCGACGACAGCCGCCCGGTCGAGGTCGAGGCCAGCGCGAAGGAGGTGTGCACCCGCC
>DASZVX010000053.1:0-9862 GCA_035547255.1 Hyphomicrobium sp. | reverse complement strand
AGCAGTGCATAACTCATGCGACATCTTCACTTACCGCGATCGAGACCGGAGAGTGCGGGTGCGATGAGGGGGGCGCCATGCACGCGGATATTGGGTTGATGTATGTTGAGGGTGAGGTCAAGGCTGGCTGCCTTACCGGTCGAACGGTGCTCGTTATCGAAACCACACGCGAAATAGACCCCAGCCGCTCCGGATACTCATCGCCCGACCTCAGGCGGCTCGTGGCGGCGGCATGCTCCGAGTGGGAACGGCGCTATGAACCGGCCGATGTCGTTCGTCTGGAATACCATCCGGTTAGCCATCGTGCCTCGGTGCAAGCGAAGCGCAGCTTTCACGTATGATGCGGCGCGCCAAGCTAAGCCTCTGCTCAACGGCGCGAAAAGCCTAAAGCGCCGTTTGTGAGGAAACCGGGTTGAGGGCTGCGCTCGTTTGGCTCGGGTCGGAGGCATCGTGAGTGGTGAACGCCAAGCTCACGATTGCCAATCCCATGAGCACCCAGAGCACGAGAGACGATGGGTCCCGGACAGTCATAGGCGGCAGGCGCCAGCCTTTCGGTGAGGTATCGTGCTGCATCGTCGTCTCCGCAATCGCGTCGCGACGGTAGAAACAAGCATGCCTGCCGAAAGTTGCGCAGAGCCGAGGAAATAATCCGAATTGGCCGCCACTGATGCCGCGAAGACGCGCACGGAGAACCGCTGTCGCTAATCCTGCTGTCCGCTCGCGGCCGCAAACGGTTGGTTCCGCAAACGACGGCGGCCCTATTTGGACGCCTTTTTGGGGAGCTTGCGATTTGTGAAGCGGGCATTTCCGAGCCCCGTCCCGATCGTCAGGATTCCCCAGTGGCGCCGACCCTTCATATAGGGCAGCTCGCTCAGCCCTTGGACGACGGCGTCGTTGTGCATCACCACCATCGTCTCGCCCTTGTCGATTTGGCTGATGTGCTCGCGGATGACCTGCGGAAGGTTGAAGCGGCTGCTCTCCCAATTTCCGGGCAGGTTCTGCCCACCTCGCTCGATCGAGCCATCCTCCTTGATGATACCCGGACAGCCCACTCCGATGACCGGAGCCAATTCGATCTTGTTCTTGCGCGCCCAGGCGATCAGATCTTCCAGCATTTCCGTCAGACGTTTCGTTGCGCCCTCCCGGTCGATCTCTTCTTCGCCGTGGCGCCATAGCTCGGATTTCACCACCTTCGCTTTCGCCAGTTCCGCGGACTTGCCGAGGTTCAGCTCGACGATGCCGGTCCGAAAGTTCGTCCCGCCGATGTCGACTGCCAAAATGCCGTCGTGCCCTTTGAGCATCCAGGCTGGCAGCAGATGCGCGGCGCCGATAAGGCCAGCTTCATCCGGATCGTTGTGAATGAGTTCAAAGTCGATATCGATGTCTTCCGCCCGAAGCAGAAGTCCGGCTCGCGCAACCGCAAGTTCGCCGACACGGCTGGAGCGGAATCCGCCGCCGACCGAAATGCACTCCGTATCGCGCCAGCCTTTCAAGCGTAGGAAGCGGCGAACGACGTATGCGAGCTGCTGCGCGAAATCTTCAATAGCGCTCTGCACAAGGCCCGCGGCTTCCGGATCGCCATTCGCGAGAACGTCAGCAAGCTTCTTCTTGCCGAGTTCTTCGCCTGCCTTGTCGCCGAAGGGGTCCTCGCCAAGCTCCTTGAGAGGCTTCCGCCATTTCTCGACATAATCCCAGAACGCGCCTTTGCTGGCCTTGTCGCCGATGAAGCCCTCTTCATCCTCGATCTCGACATTGTAGCTGTCGACCGTGACGCTCGGGAGAACTTCGGCGCCGTGACCAGGGAGTTCAGCTTGCTGTGCCCGTTCTTCTTTCGCCATCAATGTCCTGATCCGATCTTGAGCGCATCCCGAAAGAATAGAAACGCCTGACACCGCATCTCGGCTGCACCGCTTCCAATTTTATTTCGCGTCGTACGTGGCTCCGCTGGCTGCACGATATTCAAAAGGCGCATCGAAAAAGAGTGGACGCGCGCTGCATGAGCGCAAAAGAGGGGATGTTGAAAAGCGGGAGCACCGGCAAAAGGTCACGACGCGGAACCAGGCAATCGCAATCGGGTTCACGAAGGTCCGCCGCGCCAGAAAGAAGGTTCCAAAAAGGAAACTCACTGGGACCGGGTGAGTGAAGAGGCGACACGCGGGGTGAGCGTATCGCCCTGTCTGTCTCCGTCGCAGAGTTCGCGGCGAATATCAGATGACGGGGGCCGACGCTAAATGAAAGATGACGAAACAAAGAGCAGCGTTCGCGATCGCGAGAATGATGATCGTGATCTCATCTGCGGGCATGACGTTCCTCCGTTTTCCGTTCGAGGCTCATACGCAACTATTAGTAGCACGAACGGAAAACGGCGGGAATGCTCGGTACGAACTCCAACCTTGGATCAGGCAATTTCAACCGGCGGTGAGATGGGCCAGCCAGCCTCGACATACTTCCGGAACCAAGCCGTGAAGGCCTCAGGTACATTGGCGACCTGGCGCTGGATCGTCTCGGGCGTCGACCAGCTGAACCCATCACATTCCTTCGGATTGGGCGCAACGGCCCCATCGTAGGTTCCGCGGAAAAGATGGACCAGCTCATGCTCGATCAGTTCGCCAAGCTCGGCGCGATAGGTGAACGTGCCGATCGGCGTCAGCGGACACGCGATGCCCATCTCCTCGCCGAGCCGGCGCAGGGCCGCGTCTCCGCTTCGTTCGCCCGGCCGCGGATGCCCACAGCAGGAATTGGTCCAAAGCCCGCCTGAATGATATTTATCGATCTGGCGCCGCTGCAGCAGCAGTCTCCCGGCGCTATCCCAGATCAAAACTGAGAACGCCCGGTGCAGGTCGCCGCGCCGGTGCGTTTCGAGTTTCTCCGCGATGCCGATTTCCCGATCCTCATGATCGACGAGAACGATGTCTTCCTGAAGCATGAACCGAATATTCCCCCGAGGCCACCCGCGCCGCCATGACCTTAGCATAGCAGGGCGCGAGAGAAGCGCATTTTGAATGATGAGATACAAAGCCCCTTTGTGGCCTCGTGATGGCCCTTCGGGCGACGCGGATCCTTACCTGCCGACGCTCGGAAGATCTCAGCGGCGATAGAAATTCATCATGCGCATGAAGGTGCGATGAATTTCGTCCGCAGAGTGATCGAAGACATCGAGCGGAATACGCACGATATCCTTGCCCGCCATGGCCCACGGCAGCCGCATCAAAAAGCGATAGAATGGACGCTTGCGCCAATCGGTGAGAAGCGCCCGCTCGAAAGGCTCCCGAAGCGTGATGCGAAGCTCATGGCTTCCGGAACCTCGAATTTCAACCCAGATGACGTCGATCCGCTTGATGGCTCGCCAGGAGATGATACCGAGGCCGTCGGCAAAAATTCCGTACTGGCTCGCACCGATGCGCGGCTTGCCTGTCTCGAGTAGCGGATAGTTGTGATAGGCGTATCCGAAAGCGACGAGCGCCATGGCGATCAAGAGAACGTTGTCGAGCACGTATCCCGCCGTCGCGAGACAGGCCGCGACGAATCCCACAACGTAAACGGGGAATTGAAGCTCCTCTCGCTCGTACGCGACGGAATAGCCGTGCGAGTGTTCCTGGCCCAAGGGTGCGGTGCTTTCCATGACAATCTGTCATAGGCACAAAACAAATTGCGTGCCACGTCAGGCCCGCCCTTTAGCGCGCTGATGACCTTAGCCTAATTGAGTTAGGCGGCCGGTATCGGCATTTCCCGTGCTCAAGCCATGGGCGAACCGGCACGCGTGTGCCGATATTTCCGGCAGACATTGGTTAGAGCACAACCGGGTGTTGCGCATCCTTTTTTGCGGGTGAGAAGCTTGACGGCGGATTCGCCTCAGCGTCCGAGAGTTGCCGCGACCTGCTCTCGAAGTTAGTGTGCGAGGGTCCGATTCCGCTTCGGCGAAGAGATGTCATGCGCCGTTACCTCAGCCTTCTGATCGGCCTTGCGTTCGTGGTGCGCAGCTTGTTGCCCGTTGGCTTCATGCTCGCCGCGACGGCCGCAGATGCTGGCGATCTGTCGATCGTGATCTGCACAGGACACGGTCCCCTGACTGTTGATGACACGGGCGTGCCTCTGACGAAGAAGGCTCCGGTATCGGCCAAGGACATTTGTCCCTATGCGACGGTCGGCGCCGTCGCTGTCGATCACGATACGCCGCACCTTCTCACCCGGACCGTCAGCTATGCATCGCTGACCTATCGCATTACGCGCGAGATTTTCCGCGCGACCCCAAGACCCGGCGCCCAATCTGCGCGTGGGCCGCCGACCGCTCTGATCTGAGAGTTTTTCGCGTTCAAGCGTGATCGCCGTGGAGGCCGACCGGCCCCGGTATCGCATCGTCGCAGCTTCAGTTCAGTTTAGGTCTATAGAATGCCCATCCAGCCGGACCGCCACCGGGCAAGGCGCGTTATGCGCAGGTCATCCGATTGTCGCATCAGCACTATCTTGTTGGCGGCTTTCGTATTGCTCATTGCTGCCGATGGCGCCGCCACAGCGCAAGACGCCGCACCGTCGAATTCCATCGAACTTCCCGACGTCACCGTTCAGCAGGGATCGCAGAAACCACCGCCCCAAACGGCTGCGCAAAAGCCGACAGTGAAAGTCAAAAAGAAGGTCGTCGCTAAGAAATCGGCGCCGCCTTCGACCGCACCGAAGCCCGCGGCGACGCCGTCCGAAGTCGCGGGCGCATCGTCGCCGCTGCCGGGGGCCAATCTCACTCTAGCGCCCGCAGCCGGAAATCCTGGGGCGCCTTCAAGTTCGGTTGCCTCCGTGCCCGGAGCCTCCGGCGCTGGGGCGCAGACCGCGACCGGCGTCGACATGACCCGCTTTCAGAGTACGCCGGTCTTCTCGGTCAACGACATTCTGCATGATGTGCCTGGCGTTTCACTCAAGCAAGGCAACGGCCCGCGTGACCTGGGCATATCGATCCGCGGCTCGAACGCACGCAACGGCTTCGGTATTCGCAACATCGTCATTCTTGATGATGGCTTTCCCGTAACGCAGCCGGACGGCCTCTCGCGGAGCGACCTGATCGATCCCCACGCCTACGCGGGCATCGACGTGTGGCGCGGACCGTCTTCGGCGCTCTTTGGAAACTACGCGACAGGCGGCGCAATGAACTTCCGCACATGGCCCGGTGGCGTCATCGATGGCGTCGAATACGGCATCGATGTCGGCAGCTTCAATTATCTCAACAACTATACGATCGGCGGCAAGAAGGGCGAAAACTGGGAAGCATCGATCTTTTCGAGCGATGTCCGAGGCGACGGCTATTTCGGCTACAGCGACTTCAATACCCAGACTGTCAACGCGCTGCTCACCTATCACCCGTCATCGACGGACACCTTTACGTTCAAATTCATCAACAACAACATCTATAGCGAGTTGCCATTCCGTGCATCGCTCAACCAATTCAATGCCAACCCGTATCAGAAGGGCTGCGAGACAGCGGCGACCGGCGCGCCGGGCTGTGTGAAATTTAGCTTTATGGGCATCGACCAAACGGCGGAGCAGGCGGGCTCAAATCGCGACGACCGGCGAACGATTGGCGGGTTCCGGTGGGATCATGCTTTTGACGCCGCAACGACTGGGCAAGTACAGGTCCTCATTGACGATCGCAACATCAATCAGCCGACAGGCACGACAACCGCCATTGGCGACTACCTGTCCTACAACGTGATTGCCGGAATTACGAACCGCTCGACGTTCGCAGGCCTTCCAACGCGCGCCTATCTCGGCGCCTTCTGGAATTATCTGCCGGTGGACGGCCAGACCTTCCTTCTTGCGCCGAGCGGTAGCTCGCTGTCCGACCGTCTGCAGTCGGAGCAAGTCGGCTCAACGACCAACTTCGGCGCACGGGCGCGCGAAGAAGTGAAGCTCACCAATGACGTGGCCTTCGTCACGGGTGCGACCGTTGAGCGAACTTCACTGGACGGCAGGCAGCAGAGCTACACCTATAATCCGGACGGCAGCATCAAGAGCATCGGCGACGTTAGCGTCGGTCGCGAAATGACGAATATCGCGCCTGAAGCGGGGCTGCTCTACACACCGAACGATCAATGGCAGTTCCGCGCGCGTATTGGCACGGGTTATGGCACGCCCCAATTCACGAACCTCTTCATCACGCCTGAAGGAGAGCCCGGCAACAATACCGATCTCAAGCCGCAGACGAACGTCGGATATGATCTCGGCGCCGACTGGACGCCCGTCAAAGGCGTCACGTTGAGCGTCACGGGCTTCTACGAATTCTTTACGGACGAGATCGTGTCGCAGGCGCCGCTGACCGCCGGACTGCCGAACTTTAGCTTCAATGCGCCGGCCTCCGAGCACCGCGGCATCGAGGCGGTTGCCGATGTTGCCCTGACCGACAGCCTGCGACTGACGGCGTCCTATCTCTACAACAATCAAATCTATACCGATTACAACGAGATCTTGGCTGGCGATCCGAAGCCTGTCAGTCGAGACGGGAACAAAATCCCCGGCGTCTCATCCAACGAGCTGACGGCGCGGCTCAGCTACGACACGCCTTCGGGCTTTTACAAAGGCTTCGGCGCCTACGCCGAATACCAGTGGCACGATGGTTTCTACATGGAAAACGCCAATCTCCTGTGGGCTCCTGGCTATCAGACGGTCGACCTCAACGTCCACTACGAACGGACGTTGGACTGGGGGCCGCTGAAGTCGTTCATGGCGTACTTCGAAGTCCGCAACGTATTCGATGAAGTCTACATCGCCTCGGCGAACAACATCACCGACAAGGTTGGATCGACGGCCGAGACATTGGCTCAAACTGGCACCAACTCCATCTATGCCGGCGCGCCGCGCACCTATTACGGCGGCATGAAAGTGAGGTTCTGAATTCATGCGTAAGTATTTCGAAGCCGGGGCGCTTGCGGCTCTCTCAGCGCTTGTTTTGGCACCGAACTTGGCGCGCGCGCACGATGGGAAGATGCATCATCATGCACACCCGACTGCATGTCAGACGGAAGCGCTCGCGTGTGCGAATGTTGCAACCGGGGCGTTTGCTCCGGACGGCAAGCTCTGGCTGACGTGGTCGGCGGGGGGCCGAATCTCGGTTGCGAGCTCAGCCGATCTCGGAAAGACGTTTTCGACGCCGGTGACGCTTCCGGCAACGAAGCTGCCGCTCGATGACGGGCCTGACGCGCGCCCGAAAATTGCGTTCGGTCCCGATGGTCGCGTCGCGCTCACGTATGCGACGCGCGATGAAAAATACAACGGCCACGCCTTCATCGCGCGATCGACGGACGGTGGTAAAACTTTTTCAGAACCTCGCTCGATAACCACGAACTCGCCGAGCCAACGCTTCGAAACGGCTGCTTTCGATCAGGACGGCCGCGTGTTCGCCGCATGGATCGATAAGCGCAATGTCGCTGCCGCAAAGGCGGCAGGCAAACCTTATACGGGCGCGGCCCTGGCCTTCGCGTGGGACGACAAGCCTGGCGACACGCTCGAAGCCGCGACGATCGCGCGTGATAATTCCTGCGAATGCTGCCGCATCGCCGTCGCGTTCGCCGGGCCCGGCAAGCCGGTCGTGATGTTCCGCAACATTTTCGATGGCGGCATTCGCGATCACGCGACGATCACGTTTTCCGATGCCGGTAAGCCCGGACCGCTCTATCGCGTGAGTGACGACGACGCGAAGATCGACGCGTGTCCGCATCAGGGACCGAGCCTCGCGATAGGGAGCGACGGCACCTATCATGCGACGTGGTTTGCACTCGGCCGTAAGCTCCGGGGCGTCTACTACGCGCATTCGGAGGATGGCGGTAAGACGTTTTCGGAGCCGATGCGTATCGGCGACCCGAATACGCAGACGTCGCGCCCCTACGTCTTGGCTGCGGGCGGAGAGGTTTATCTCGCCTACAAATCCTTCGATGGCGAGAAAACAAGCATCGAGCTGATGACGTCGCGCGACGCCGGGCGAACCTGGAGCAAGCCGCGAATGGTTGCGACGACCGCTGACGAGTCCGACCATCCGCTGCTGATCGCGCATCAGGCGACAGCGTATCTCTCCTGGTTCACGCTCAAGGAGGGCTATCGATTGATACCGCTGGAGCCTCAGTCATGAACGCGATCGTGCGAAACATAGCGTCCGTGCTGATGCTCGCGTGCTTCGCGTGCGGCGAAGCATTTGCCGCTGAGCTGCCGCGCACGTTCGACAGCGCAAGTTGGCAGGAACTTGTCAATTCGCATAAGGGCCAGCCGGTCATCGTACACTTCTGGGGCTTTACCTGCGGTAATTGCATGGTCGAACTGAAGGAGTGGGGGAAGTTCGCCGAGGAGCATCCAGGGACTGCGATCGCCTTCGTGAATTGGGACCGCCACGGCGCCGCGGATCCGACGCGAATCGAAAAAACACTCGCGAAAGCCGGACTTGGTGGCGTCGAAAGCTATACGCTGGCCAACGGATTTGAAGAGAAGTTGCGTTTCGCCGTCGATCACGACTGGCTGGGAGAACTCCCGTACACGCGCCTCATTGCCCCGGACGGCACCGTAACGACGTTTTCGGGCGCCGCCGACTTCCAGAGCCTGTCGCGATGGCTCGGTCCGGTGAAACAAAGTCAGAAATAGCGACTTTCGCGAGCTCCGCGCGTTAGTTGCCTCCCGAGAATAAAGTTTGCAATCTTGTCAACGGCCGTTTTGCCGCAGATGATCGTTGTGGACCGATTCGTGTGCGTGGAGGCTGAAACGGAGAAAACGAAATGGAAATCGATCTCCAGTCACTGATCATTTGGTTGATTATCGGCGCCATTGCCGGCTGGCTGGCCGGGCAAATCATGAAGGGCGGCGGATTTGGTCTCGTCGGCGATATCATCGTCGGCATCGTCGGAGCGTTCATTGCCGGAGTATTGTTCCCGCGCCTCGGCTTTGCATTTGGGAATCCACTTGTCGGCTCTGTCATCGCGGCAGTCGTCGGCGCGTGTCTGTTGCTTTTCATTCTGCGGCTGGTTCGACGAGGGACTTAGCCCGGGCATCGATCGAGCGAATTCATTTTGATGCAATAAGGAGCTAAGCCGGCTGGTTCTGCAGCCGGCCTAGCTTCGGAGAAGAGATCCTCGTTAGGGCGCAGTTCAGGACTTCGAGATAATGTCCCTGGGCTTCGACTGAAGCAGCGCTTCCGCTTCGTGCATCATCCGCTCGATGATGTCTGAGACCGGCTCGATGGTCCGGATAAGACCGACGACCTCACCGACGAAGGTATTGCTTTTTTCCGGGTCGCCTTCGGCCCAGGCAGCGCGGTACTTGGCTGCTTCCTCATCGGCAACCGCAGACAGTTCTGCTTCCCGGCCGTGCCAGCGCCGGATGAACTCGTTCTTGAGAACGCGGGCGCTGTATTGGCTCGGCCAATCAAGCTTGCGCGCCAGATCCATCGTCTGCGAGCGGATCGTATCGTCGCCCGTCGAATTCAGCGCAGCCTCATGCATGCCGTCGCTGACATTTGCTTCCTTGGAGGCCCAAAGTCGCGATCCGACCATTACGCCGTCGGCGCCGAGCATGAACGCGGCGGCAACGCCACGTCCGTCACCGATGCCGCCCGCCGCACACAGGATCGTCTCGGGATATTCTTTCGCAATGAGATCGGCAACTTCAGTTACGAGCGAAAGTGTGCCTCGACTTTGGCCGTGGCCGCCCGCTTCGGAACCCTGCGCAACGATGATATCGGCCCCGCTCGCCATCGCATGCGCCGCATCGCGCCGCGTCTGCACCTGACAGATGAGCGTCACGCCTTGGTCTTTAATACGCTTAGCAAACGGCTCCGGATTGCCGAACGACAGGATGATGGCTTTCGGCTTGTTTGAAAGCACGAGATCGAGAAGTGCCG
>DASZVX010000052.1:0-14942 GCA_035547255.1 Hyphomicrobium sp. | reverse complement strand
GTCTCAAGCTTCAGCTTGCGGCCACCCCAGTCAATTTCGACTCGATGGATATCAAACATGTTGGATCTTTCGTTTTCGCTTTTTCTGTTCGGTCGGACTTGCCCACCGGCCTCATGCCGAGCGAGCACCTATTGCGCCGGCACCGGAACGGCGCCGACGGCTCTCTTCTTTCAGGTCTTTGCGCGTGCGGCCATGCGATTGGCCCCGTCTTGAACGCGAATAATTTCGCGACTTAGCGGCGAATACCGTGCTTCTCGATGATCTTCTGATAACGCGCGTTGTCCTTGCTCTTCACGTAGTCGAGCAACTGACGACGCTGGCTGACCATCTTCAGCAGACCGCGGCGCGAGTGATTGTCTTTTTTGTGCTGCTTGAAATGCTCGGTCAGTTCATTGATGCGGTGGGTCAGCACCGCAATCTGGACTTCCGGCGAGCCGGTATCGTTGGCCTTCGTCGCGTTGTCCTTGATGATGGCCGTTTTCGCCTCACGGCGGTGAGGTGCGATCTGCGACATCGGTAGCTCCTTTCGAATTTGGAGTTGGATCGAAGCGGCCACGGCCGGGATGTCGTCCAGCGGGGTCGCAAATGAAAGCCGCGCGAAAGTGCGAGCACCCCGCGCGGTCGGCGCTACTTATACACGAACCTCGGACAAACGCGAGGTTGAATTGCGGCGTAAATTTCTGCGTTATTTCAGTGCCTTGCTTCTACGCCGCAGGCGCGCCCGTTAGCCGAGGTTGAAAACGCGCGTCGGGTGCAGCGCTCCCTTCGCAAGCTCGCCCAGAGCAATGAGCCGTCCCTTTGAAGTTGCATAAGCAGGACCCGACAGGATTGGCGCATCGCGTCCCCGGATCAGAACCGTTTGCCCCCGCGCCAGGCTCGCCGCATCGCTCTGCGACACGAGCAACTCCGGCAGGTCGGCAAGTGCCGCCTCGACCGGCTGCAGCAAACGCGAAAGCTGCTCGGGATCGCCGGAATCGGACGCAGCCATCAGCTCGTCCATCGTCACGGCGACCGCTTCATCGAAAGGACCGACCTGCGTCCGTCGCAAAGCGATGACGTGCCCGTAGCAACCGAGGAGGCGACCCATGTCACGCGCCAACGCCCGCACATACGTTCCCTTGCCGCAACGCGCCTCGAACACGCTCGTCGTCGCGTCCGGCATATCGACGAGCTGCAGGCTGTCGATAAAGACGGGGCGCGCTTCGAGCACGACCGTCTCGCCATCACGCGCCAGATCGTACGCCCGCGCGCCATCGACCTTGATTGCCGAATAAGCCGGCGGCACCTGCATGATCTCGCCGTGAAACTGCGGCAGCAGCGCTTCGATGCCGGCGCGATCCGGATATTGGCCGCTCGTTTTCGTCACGGCGCCTTCGGTATCGTCGGTTTCCGTCTCCGCACCCCAGCGAACCGTGAAACGATAGGCCTTCTCTCCGTCGACGGCGAACGACACCGTTTTCGTCGCTTCACCGAGCGCAATCGGCAGGATACCCGTCGCGAGCGGATCGAGCGTACCCGAATGCCCCGCCTTCTGTGCATTGAAGACGCGCCGAGTGATGCCGACGGCCTGCGTCGACGTCATGTTCACTGGCTTGTCGAGCACGAGCCAGCCGTGAACCGGCAAGCCCTTTTTACGGCGTCCCATTTGTCTTATTTCCCCGTATCCCGCCTGACCTTCTCGCTGTCGAGCAGCCGGTCAATGCGCGTCGCTTCTTCGAATGTTTCATCCTCGCGGAACCGAAGATCGGGCGCGTAGCGGAGGTTGAGCGTATGCGCGACTTCCGCGCGAATGTATTTCTTGTTGCGCGTCAGCGCCTCGATCACAGGCTTCACGTCATTGCCGCCGAGCGGCATCACGTAAACGGTCGCGAGCTTGAGATCCGGAGACAGCCGAACTTCCGGGATCGTGATGACGTGCGACGCGAGCACGTCGTCGTGGATTTCACCCCGCGACAGCATCTCTGCAAGTTTATGCCGGATGAGTTCGCCAACGCGGAGCATGCGCTGCGACGGCGCTTTCGACGGTACAGATTTCGGTTTGGATCGCAAAATCAGGTCCTCATTCAAGCGTCAGCGGCGCGAGACAAATCTTCTGACAAATCGGCAAAGTCACGCTTAGCCTCTATCGAGGCGAACGCTCTGAGCGGCAGGATAAGCGCGGTGCGCGGCGTAAAGCACAAAAAAACGTGGTCGACTGTCTCGATGACCTTGCCGACGAGATTCCAACCAAGGTCCTGCGCCGAGCCCCCATCCGTAATCCGGAGCCCTGCTTCCGAGACGTCGACTTCCGTTTCATGAGCGGGAAGCGTCGCGCGCGCGATGCGCCAGTTCGTCCGGAGCGTCAACGCCAGCGTGACGACGCCGTAAGCGATCAACGCCGCCGCCAACACAAACAGGATATGCTGGTATTTGAGAAGCACCGCCGGAACGAACCCGCCCAACTGGTCCTCGAAGGCACCGAGCGCCATTCCGGTGAGAAAAAACACGCTGAAAAATGCCAGCACACCGGCGCGCGAAAACTCACGCGGCAAGCGTTCGTACGCCGCGATGTCGGCGCGCGTCATCCGGAACGATAATTTCAGGGGCAGCTTGCTCGTCTCTTTCATCTTCCGACTGTCGCGGACTCGGACCGCGTGCAGCCTCTTATCTCGAATTAAATAAACACTTCGGCCCAAAGAGCCGGGCGGTCAAAGACCGCCGCGGCAATGCACGCTCTCGCGGAGTAAATCCGCGCGCTTCCTAGCGCGCGGCACAGCTTGCGTGAGCGATTAAAGACTTCTTGCGATCGTCTCGACCTGGAAGCACTCGATCTGATCGCCCTCGCGAATGTCCTGATAGTTCGCGAACGACATGCCGCATTCCTGGCCCGCGACGACCTCTTTCACGTCGTCCTTGAAGCGCTTCAGGATCGCGAGCGTTCCTTCGTGAATGACGACGTTGTCACGCAGCAGACGAACCTTGGCGCCACGCTCGACCTTGCCCTCGGTAACCTGGCAACCCGCGACCTTGCCGACCTTCGAGATATTGAAGACCTGCTTGATCGACGCGTAGCCGAGGAAGACCTCGCGCTTCGTCGGAGCGAGAAGACCCGACATCGCCGCTTTCACCTCATCCACGAGATCGTAGATGATGTTGTAGTAGCGGATCTCGATGCCCTGACTGTCTGCGGCCTGCTTCGCTTGCGCATTGGCGCGAACGTTGAAGCCGATGACGACGGCTTTCGATGCTGCTGCGAGTGCGATGTCCGACTCGGTGATGCCACCGACGCCGGAATGCACGAGCCGCGCCTCGACTTCGTCGTTGCCGACCTTCCGCAACGCACCCGCGATCGCCTCGACAGAACCCTGCACGTCGCCCTTGACGACGAGCGGGAATTCCTTGCGCTCGGCATCCTTGAGCTGCTGCATCATCTGCTCGAGCGTGCTCTTGGAGCCTGCCGAACCCAGCGTCTCGCGACGCTTGCGGACGCGATAATCCGTCAGTTCTCTTGCGCGCGCTTCGTTCTCGACGACAGCGAACTGATCGCCCGCTTCCGGCGCCGAGTCGAAGCCCAGAACCTCAGCCGGCACAGACGGCCCGGCGGAATCGATGTTCGCGCCATGATCGTCGAGCAGCGCCCTGACGCGGCCCCATGCCGTACCGGCGACGATGATGTCACCGACGCGCAGCGTACCGCGCTGGACGAGAACCGTACCGACGGGACCGCGGCCACGCTCGAGCTTCGCCTCGATGACGATGCCTTCCGCTGTGCGCTTCGGGTTCGCTTTGAGGTCTAGGATTTCGGCCTGTAGGTGGATCGCTTCGAGCAGCTTGTCGAGGTTCGTGCGCTTCAGTGCCGAAACCGGCACTTCGAGCGTTTCACCGCCCATGCTCTCGACGACGATCTCTTGCGACAGGAGATCCGTGCGCACGCGATTGGGATCGGCCTGCGGCTTATCGATCTTGTTGATCGCAACAATGATCGGAACCTTCGCTGCCTTGGCGTGATTGATTGCCTCGACCGTCTGCGGCATGACGCCGTCATCGGCCGCAACGACCAGGACGACGATATCCGTAACCTTGGCGCCGCGTGCGCGCATCGCCGTAAAGGCCTCGTGGCCCGGCGTATCGATGAACGTGATCTTATCGCCGTTCGAGGCCTTCACCTGATACGCGCCGATGTGCTGCGTAATGCCACCCGCTTCACCCGCAACGACGTTCGCAGAACGGATCGCATCCAGCAGCGACGTCTTGCCGTGGTCGACGTGACCCATGATCGTGACGACAGGAGCGCGCGCCTCCAGCGCGGCAGCATCGGCATCTTCATCGCCGACAAAACCGATTTCGACGTCGGCTTCCGAAACGCGCTTCGGCGTATGGCCGAATTCCTGAACGATGAGTTCCGCCGTATCGGCATCGAGCACATCGGTAATTTTGTGCATCGCGCCTTGCTGCATCAGATACTTGATGAGGTCGACGGCGCGTTCCGCCATACGGTTCGACAATTCCTGAATGGTGATGGCTTCCGGAATGACAACCTCGCGAGAGATCTTCTCGCGCGGCTGCTGAATGCCCATCGCCTTCAGCTTTTCCTTCTCGCGCTTGCGCTTCAGCGACGCGAGCGAGCGAACCTGCGCTTCACGATCGAAGTTCGTGATCGTCAGCTTCTGGCGCTGGCGGCCATCGTCATTCGTCTTGACGGCGGGACGCGGCACCTTAACGCCACCCGGGCCGCGCTTGCGGCTATCATCTTCCTCGACTTGCTCGCGAGCGACAACGGCGGGACGCTGGGGACGAACCGGCTTCTCGATCGTCGTCGCATCGGCGGGAGCGGCACCGCGCCGCGGCGGAATCGGTAATTCGATCTCGCGCGGACGTCCAGCCTCACGCGGCATGTACGCTGTGTTGCCCGTCGGCCGGCCAGACGATCTTTGAAACTGGGGACGCCCGCCTTCACGCTGCTGAGGAGCGCTCGCATCGCGACGCTCACGCGGAGGCGGAGCCGTTGTTTCGCGTGCGACAGGCGCCGGAGAAGCTTCTGCCGGCTTCGGCGCAACAGGCGCCGCTGCAGGAGCGGCAGCCGGTGGTGCGGTCTGTGCCTGTGGCGCGACTTCCTCGACACGCGGTTCCGGTTCGGGCGGACGCACCGGTTCGAAGCGCACAGGTTCTGCTTCGACGGCCCGGCTCGCACCTTCCGCACGTGCCGCGGCAAGCGCACGCTCGCGCGCTGCGCGCTCTTCATTCGAGAGCGTTCGACCTTGCGAAGAACTCGACGGTGCTGGCTTTGCAGCCGGCGGCGGAGACTTCACCAGAGGCGGAGGAGGCGCTTCAATCGTCGTCGTTGCGGTTGCCGGCGCAGCATCACCAGCCTCCGAACCCGGGGCACCGAGCCTGCGCGTCTTCTTCTTCTCGACCACAACGGACTTCGAGCGTCCGTGACTGAAGTTCTGCCGCACATGCCCAGACTCGACCGTTCGCTGCAGCGACAGCGGCTTACGCGCTCCTGCGCGAATGGTCTTATCGGTCTGGTCGTTCGAATCCGTCATGCGTTGTCCGTTCAGCCTTCGCTTTGCGTTTCAGAAAAAACATTGGCGGTCTCTGTCGCCGAGGACCGGTAACGCATCAGGCGTTCCGCTTCCTCGAGAAACCGATCCGACAGGCCTCCGGGTGTGAGCGCAGCATGTACCACACTTCCGCGGCCAATGGCCAAGCTCATTTGATCGACCGTCAGAACGTCGACGATCGGTGCCGCAACACCCCGAGATCCTTGAATAGCCTTAAATTTCCGGTCGATCTTGGATCGGCCGTCCAATGAGGCCTCGGCGCCATGCAGCACGACGGCCACAGGCCCTTTGTCCAGCGCCGCCGACACCTTTTCGAAGCCACAAACCGCCAAACCTGCCTTATTGGCGAGTGATAGCGTCCCCGAAAGGCGCTTAACCATTAAGGTATCGACGCGCTCGGCAAGGTCTGCCGGGGCTTCAGCCCGGGTTCTTAGGCTCTTTGCAAAGGTATTGGCTTTGACGGCTTTTTCAACAAGCCTGCGGTCGCATCCCACCCAAACGCCGCGCCCAGGGAGGCGCCGTTCGAGATCCGGCACGACCGCGCCGTCGGGCGAAAGTACGAATCGGATCAGCTGAGTCGGATCAAGGCTTTGTCGCGTGACGGCGCACAGGCGCTCGGGTCCGGAAGCGTTGTCGCCCCGATCCATCGCCAGCTGCTTTTGCCGCTCTGCCATCACGCGCTGTGTCTGCCTCTCCGAACATCACCTTTAGCCCTGAGCGCCAGCGTCTTCCGACGCAGCATCAGGTTCGCCTTCCTCAGCCTTCGCGAGGTCTTCGGGCTTGATCCAACCCGCGTGAACGCGCGCCGCCATGATCATATTCTCGACGTCCGTGCGCGAAAGCTCGAAACCATCGAGAACACCCTTGTGCTTGACGGGCTCGGCATCCTTTTCCTTCTTGCGCTCCGTCCAGCCGACGAGCTCGTCGGTCGCACAGTCCGCGAAGTCCTCGACGGTCTTGATACCGTTCTCGCCGAGCGCCACCATCATCGCGGTGTTGATGCCTGAAATTTCCGCCAGCTCGTCCGCAACGCCGAGTTCGCGCCGCTTCGCATCGCGTTCTGCTTCCTGCTGCTCGAGGTACTCGCGCGCGCGGCTCTGGATCTGTTCGGCTGTGCCTTCGTCAAAACCTTCGATGTGAGCGATCTCCGAAATATCAACGTAAGCGACTTCCTCGATGCTCGCGAAACCTTCCGTCACCAGAAGCTGCGCGATGACTTCATCGACATCGAGCGCATCCATCAGCAACTGCGTACGTTCTGCGAATTCCTTCTGACGCCGCTCGCTCTCTTCCTGTTCCGTCAGGATATCGATATCCCAGCCGGTCAGCTGCGACGCGAGCCGCACGTTCTGGCCACGCCGTCCAATCGCAAGCGAAAGCTGCGCTTCAGGAACGACGACCTCAATGCGGTTTGAATCTTCGTCGAGCACGACCTTCGTGACTTCGGCAGGTGCCAGCGCGTTGACGATGAAGCTCGCGGCATCGGGATTCCACTGAATGATGTCGACCTTCTCGCCCTGCAGCTCGTTGACGACGGCCTGCACGCGCGCGCCGCGCATACCGACGCAAGCACCGACCGGATCGATCGAAGAGTCCTTCGAAATAACCGCAATCTTGGCGCGGCTTCCGGGATCGCGCGCGACCGACTTGATCTCGACGACACCGTCATAAATTTCTGGCACTTCCTGGGCAAAAAGCTTCGCCATGAACTCCGAGCGCGCCCGCGTCAAAAAGATCTGCGGGCCGCGCTGCTCGCGGCGAACGTCGTAGATGTAGGCGCGGATGCGATCGCCGAGGCGAACGTTCTCGCGCGGAATCATCTCATCGCGACGAATGATGCCTTCGGCCCGCCCGAGATCGACGATGACGTTGCCATACTCGACGCGCTTGACCGTGCCGTTCGAAATATCGCCGACGCGATCCTTGTATTCGGCGAACTGCCGGTCGCGCTCAGCCTCGCGCACCTTCTGCACGATGACCTGCTTGGCGTTCTGCGCGGCGACGCGTCCGAACTCCAACGGCGGCAGCGTCTCAGCGATCATGTCGCCGACCTTGGCCTCAGGATTGCGCTTCTTGGCATCTTCGACGGTGATCTGCGTCGCATCGTTCTCAACCGCATCGACGACAGCGAGAACGCGCGTCAGCTTCGCTTCGCCCGTTTTCGGATCGATCTCGCAGCGAATATCGTTCTCCGCGCCGTAACGCGATTTGGCAGCCTTCTGGATGGCATCTTCCATCGCTTCGATGACGATCTTCTTGTCGATCGTCTTCTCGCGCGCGACAGCGTCGGCAATTTGCAAAAGCTCAAGCCTGTTGGCGCTAATGCCTGCCATGGCCATGGATCAATCCTCCAGATCGTCTTCGTCGAGTTCAGCACCGTCGCCGGGCCGGTCAGAATGCCGTTTCTTGGCACGAGCGAGCGCGTCGCGGATGAGATCATCCGTCAGCACCAACCGCGCATCGGAAATCAGATGCACCGGAAGGCCGAGATGCTGAATGCCGTGCTCGCCCGTATCGGCTTCGATGCGCACTTCTCCGTCCTCGAAGCCTTCGAGCGTACCCTTGAATTTTCTGCGTCCGCCGACCGGCTCGGTCAACTCGATCTTTGCTTCGTGACCGGACCAGTCCTCGAAATCGCTCGGACGCACGAGCGGCCGGTCGATGCCGGGTGAAGACACTTCGAGGCGATACGCGCTCGAAACCGGGTCCGCGACATCGAGCACCGGCGAAACCTGTTTCGAAATCGTCTCGCAGTCATCGATGGTGATCGACCCGTCCGGGCGCTCAGCCATCAACTGTACGATCTTATCGGCGGTTGCGCCGCCACCTTGCACTTTCACGCGTACCAGACGGAACCCGAGATCTTCGAGCACGGGCTCGACAATAGCAGCGATCTCAGCCGCAACACCCGTCTCGCGCAGGAAACGGCGCGTATCGGGGCCGCTTTCGGTAAGCGGTGTGTTGCTGGCGATCGGGTCCTGCAATGTCGTTCCTGAGCTTAAAGTCCGTTTGGAGCGGGCCCGGAGGTCCACTCTCAATTTGATCATCGAGTTATTGGAATAACCGCTAAATAGGCGAGATTGCACCAATGCGCAAGGCTCTCCCGCGCTATCAGGCCCTTAAAAAGCGGAAATAGTATCGCCGCCGTCCGGCTTCCTGAGCCTTGGACTCATATTTGGTTTCGACCCAGTCGGCAGGCTGAGCACGCCAATCGTCTGGACTTTCGACCTGCCAAACGAAGCGCGGCTCCATGCGGAAAGCTTCGAGTATCGTGCGCGCATAATCGCCGATATCCGTCGCAATTCGGAGTTCCGCCTTGGGCTTCAGCGCGCGCGCCAGAAGATCCAGCAATAAAGAATTAACCAGGCGGCGCTTGCGATGCTTCCGCTTCGGCCACGGGTCCGGAAACAGGATGAAGGCGCGATCAAGCGAGCCCGGCGCGAATTGGCGCAGCACGTCGCGCACGTCGCCCATGTGAACACGAATGTTCTTTAGCCCTTCGCTCTCAATGGCGCTTAACACCTTGATGACGCCATCCTCGTAAGGCTCGCAGCCGATGACGAGAGCTTGGGGGTTATGGCGCGCCTGAGCCAGCAAATGCTCGCCACCGCCAAAGCCGATCTCGAGCCACGTTTGAGCCGCATCGGGTAGCACGGTTGGATTGATTGCGAAGCGCGGAAGAACTTCGCGCAGGAGCGCGGCCTGACGGGCGCTCGGCTTACGCCCGCGCCGCCGCCCATACGACCGAAGCTCGTGCTCGCTTTCTTTGTCTACGTCGCTGATCATGGAGTGAGGGTGTACGTCGACTGAGACCCAAGCAAAAGCGGCCGCTTTCGCAGCCGCTTAAGCTAAACAGACTGGCAAATGGACTTAGCCGACAGCCTTAGCGATCTTCGCCGCCAGGTCCGTGCGCTCCCAGGAGAAGCCGCCGTCCTTATCAGCCGGACGCCCGAAATGACCGTAGGCGGACGTCCGCGCATAGATCGGCCTGTTGAGGTCGAGATGGCTGCGGATGCCGCGCGGTGTTAAATCCATGACGGTTCCGAGCGCCTGCTCGATCGCCGCTTCATCGACTTTTCCGGTACCGTGCGTATCGACGTAGATCGACAGCGGCTTTGCGACGCCGATCGCATAGGCAAGCTGGATCGTGCAGCGTTCCGCGATGCCGGCGGCAACGACGTTTTTCGCGAGATAGCGCGCCGCGTAAGCTGCCGAGCGGTCAACCTTCGTCGGGTCTTTGCCCGAGAACGCCCCACCGCCGTGCGGAGCCGCGCCGCCGTAGGTATCGACGATGATCTTGCGGCCCGTCAGACCGGTATCGCCGTCCGGACCACCGATGAAAAATTTGCCTGTCGGATTGATGTGCCAGATGGTGTCGCCACCGATCCAGCCGTCCGGAAGCGCCTTGCGGACGAATGGCTCGATGATCTCGCGCACCTGTCGAGAGCTCAGATTCTCATCGATATGCTGATGCGAAACGACGATCTGCGTGACGCCGACGGGCTTCCCGTTTTCGTAGCGAACGGTAACCTGGCTCTTCGAATCCGGACCGAGCTTGGCAGCTTCGCCCGCCTTGGCTTTTCGCGCCGTCGCAAGATCGAACAGAATTTTGTGAGCGTAGTAGATCGGCGCCGGCATCAATTCCGGCGTCTCGTTGCAGGCATAACCGAACATGATGCCCTGGTCGCCCGCGCCCTCTTCCTTGTTCGTCGGCTGCTGCGCGTCGACACCGGCCGCAATATCGGCCGACTGCGAATGCAGCAGAACCTCAATGTTGCAGTTCGCCCAGTGAAAGCCGTCCTGCTCGTACCCGATGTCCTTGATCGCGTTGCGCGTTATCGCTTCGATCGCTGCAACGGTCACGTCCCTTGGGCCGCGTGATTCGCCGGCGATGATCACCCGGTTGGTCGTCGCCATCGTCTCGCACGCGGCGCGGATGGTCCACGGGTCGAGACCTTCTTTCTGACCTTCGCGGTAGAAGGCGTCGACCACTTCATCCGAGATGCGATCACAGACCTTGTCCGGGTGGCCTTCGGAAACGGATTCACTGGTGAAGAGAAAAGACTTTCGCGCCACTGTGGCCCCCATGTTGAACAATTAGCTTCCGATGTGCCCAACGGAGGGCGTGGCCGATGTAGCAGGTGTCGACCTTCGGAAAAGCGCAGGTTTGTCGCAGCCTTGGCTTTCTCGGTCAAGCATGCGCCAAACGGCAACAATATCCTCGGCCGTTATGTTCAGAGTCTCTGCTAAGCTCGACGCCGCCTCCGCCATAGGCTGGAATTTGCCCGATCAGTTCTCCTCGCCCGCCAATGAGCGGACGAGATCAACGATCGAGCGGCGAACTTTGGGATCGGAGATACGGGCAAAGGCTTTGTTCAGCTCAAGCCCTTCACGCGTCCCGAGAAAATCGACGACATAGCTTTCGCCGGGCTGCTCGGCAAAACCTGCGATCACATTGCCAGCCGTTTGCACGCCTGACGGCGCTTCGTCATAGAAGAACTGCACCGGCACACCGAGAACCTTCGCAAGGTCGAAAAGCCTGCTGGCACCGATCCGGTTCACGCCCTTCTCGTATTTTTGCACCTGCTGAAACGTAAGGCCCAAATGCTCGCCAAGCTTTTCTTGGCTCATGCCAAGCAGCATACGGCGCAACCGGACTCGGGAGCCGACGTGAACATCCATCGGATTCGCACGGCGCGAACCACGAGCAACTTCCTCGCCGGAATCTTCTTCAATCGAAATCTCGTCCGCCATCGCTCTCTACAGCCAACAGTTAAACCAGAGATAGCTTGCACACTTCCTAGGTGTACGAGTGGCGGAGGTCAATCATCGAGCGTCGCCGCGACAAGTTGCCTTCAAATCCTTGATTAACGGGATGATTTCCCGAGTACGGCGGCAAAAGCCGTAAATACGGCAAGGACGAGCACCAACATCCAGTCGCCTAGTCTCGCATAAAGGGTCGGCGGCAACGCCATCGGCAAGCGGCTGTCGATCACGCCGCGAACGTCGAGGCCAAGCGTCTGTAATGCCCGCCCATAGGAATCAACGACGGCCGAGATTCCGTTATTCGCGGCTCGAATCAACGGCACACCTTCTTCGACGGCCCGGACGCGTGACTGATGGAAATGCTGGTAGGGCCCCGTCGAATGGCCAAACCAGCCGTCGTTCGTCACGTTCAAGAGAACGCCAGGGCGCGCGCTCCCTTGCACAATGTCGCCTGAAAACAGCGCTTCATAGCAGACAAGCCCCAGCGCCGGCGGCAGCCCGGGAATAGTCATCAGCGGCCGCGGCGAGATGCCCGCCGCGAAGGAACCACGCCCGTGCGTGAGCTTCTCGATACCGATGCGCGACAACGTCGATTCCAACGGAAGGTATTCGCCGAACGGCACGAGTTTGATCTTGTCGTAGATCGCGTCGACCTGCGCCTTCTCGTTGAGTACGAGAATGCTGTTCAATGTTTTCGTCGTCGGAAGGAGCTGCCGGTCGGGGCCGAGCGGCGGATCGTGCCGAATTGCGCCGGTGATCAGCGTCGTGCCCGGCGGCAGCATCGCCGAAAGCATGTCGAGCGCTTCCGGCGTTTCGAGCGGGAAGAACGGCATCGCCGCTTCCGGCCAGACAAGATGCGTGATCCCGGCAAGGGAATCCTTTTCGCCCTTGGGATTTCTGAGCGACAGCGCGATGTGATCGTCGAAGATGCGGCGCTGATATTCGGCCATCCATTTCTCACGCTGCGGCACGCTCGGCTGAACGATGCGCAACTTGACGCCTGGGACGAAGGCCTCCGGCGCGCTGAGCCGCCAGCCTCCATAAAGGCAAAGCGCCGCGATCGGAACGAGGGCAACAGCGCTCGCACGCACAATGTCTGCACGCGTAAGCCACTCTTTTCGGTCGGCCATCATGACCAACGGCGCAGGAAAGATGAACGCCGCGATGGCCGTCAGGCCGTAGGCCCCGAACAGCGCCGCGCTTTGCATCAGCGGTAATGGATAGGTCAGCGCATAGCCGACGACGTTCCACGGAAAGCCCGTCAGGATATGACCGCGCAGCCACTCGAAGACGGCAAGTGCGATCGCGAACACGAAAACCCGCGCAAGTCCCTGGCCCCAGAAGAGCCGCGCGACTGCCGAAGCCGCAGCCCAGAACAGTGCCAGCCCGGCCGGCAGCAGCGTCACCGCGAACGGCAGCAGCCATGCGAACTTGTCGGCTTCGACGAGAAAGGCTTCCCCCACCCAGAACAGGTTGAAGAAGAAATAGCCGAATCCGAACAGCCATCCGGCGTTCGCCGAACGCCGCCATCCCGGACTCGCATCGATCAACCAGATGAAAACCGGAAATGTCAGAAAAAGAACGGGAAAGGCGAAGATCGGCGCAAAAGCCAATGCTGAAAAGCTGCCCGCCGCAATCGCGACTGCCGCCCGCCTCCAACCGCTCAGTCCCGTGACCCACGAGCGCAGAGCAGCCAAAGCTGGCGCCTTCAGGGTCTGGCTCTGGGCGTCCATCACGCCTTCGGCGCTTCGGCTGACGTTTTCGTACTTTGCGGCAGCGTGCGCGCCGGATGGATCTTCACCTTCTTCACGCGCCGCGGGTCGGCATCGAGAATCTCGAACTCGATGCCCGAAGGATGATGGATCAGCTCACCCCGCGCCGGCACGCGGCCGAGCATCGAGAAGATCAAGCCGCCCAAGCTGTCGACATCGCTCTCCTCGTCATCCGGTACGAGCTTCAAAGCAAGATGCTTCTCAAGCTCCTCGATAGGCGTTCGCGCCGCCGCAACGACGCCGAGCTTCGGATCGGAAACGATGTTGATTTCTTCATCGTCGTCGTGCTCGTCCTCGATGTTGCCGACGACCTGTTCGACGAGGTCCTCGATCGTCACGAGCCCGTCGGTGCCGCCGTATTCGTCGACGACGAGCGCCATGTGAATGCGGGTCGACTGCATCCGGATAAGCAGATCGACGGCCGGCATCGAGGGCGGCACGTAAAGGATCTGGCGGCGAATCTTGACCGTCGTGACGGGACGGCTGAGATCGATGTTTTGCAACACGATCTTCGTCGAGACCGGAGCCTCCTCCGCATCGTCCGTTTTTCCGGATCGCAACTGACGCCCCGAGGCTTCCGCCATGAACCACCGGAATAGATCCTTGATGTGGATCATGCCACGCGGATCATCCAGCGTTTCACGGAACAGAGGGATGCGCGAAACCCCGGCTTCCTCGAATGTCTGTAGAAGCTCCGAGATCGGCTCGTTCTCGTCGAGAGCCGTAATCTCCGCGCGCGGCACCATCAGCTCCGCGACCCGGCTCGATCCGAAGCGCAAGAGCCGTTCCAGCATCTTGCGTTCAGCATCCGTGAAACTCGTCGAGGCATCGGTCCGAAGCGCCCCTTCGAGCGCGTCCCTGACGCTTTGGGGAACCGCGAAACCAAGCTTCGCGCGCAGGATCTGCAGCCAGCCTTGGACGCCGAGCGACCGGCCTCTCTCGGCGAGAATGTCAGATGTCGATTTGTCGTGTGTGCGGTCGGTCATAGCCATGAATCGGGGGCCGGTCAGCCATTTGTACCGGTTTCCAGGGCGCCCGTGTAGGGATTAGCGACGCCAAGCTTAGAAAGAATAGAAATTTCAATGGCTTCCATGCGTTCGGCATCGGCGGCTGAGATGTGATCGTAGCCGAGAAGGTGCAATATGCCGTGGACAACCAGATGTTGAACGTGATGGGCGAGCGGCACGCCCTGCTCGTCGGCCTCGCGACGGACCGTCTCGGCAGCCAATATCACATCGCCGATAAATCCGTCCGGAACCCCTTCGCCAGCCGGAAAGGAGAGCACGTTGGTCGGCTTTGGCTTGCCGCGAAACTGCCCGTTCAAAACCTCGACACTCGCGTCTGAGGATAACGCGACCGCAACCACGCCGGAACCGGCGCCACTACCCAGTTCATTGGCAACGGCCGCAGCAGCCTGTTCGATAAGAGTTTGTGCGTCGGACAGCGCTGACCAATTGCCGTCATCCTCGACGACATCGACCTCGATCACACGAGGCACCGCCGATTGTGGAGGTTCGGACATCAGTCGTGCTTTGGCTTTTCGTAGGCATCGACGATCTTCGCGACGAGGTCGCGACGCACGATATCGGCAGCTTCGAAGCGCACGATGGAAATATCGTCGACCCCCGATAGCAGATCAACGGCTTCGACGAGGCCCGATTTCGTTCCGAACGGAAGATCGATCTGTGACGGGTCGCCCGTCACGACCATCTTCGAGCCTTCGCCGATGCGGGTCAGGAACATCTTCATCTGCATGCTGGTCGTGTTCTGCGCCTCATCGAGGATCACGAATGCATTGGATAGCGTACGGCCGCGCATGAACGCCAGTGGCGCGATTTCGACAACACCCGTCTCGATGTCG
>DASZVX010000051.1:0-70225 GCA_035547255.1 Hyphomicrobium sp. | reverse complement strand
GAGAGCGGAGTGGGGTGGATCGCGCGTGCTCCACATGCATGGCGCGCGGAACGGGTACGCTCGGCGGCCTGATCTGCGAGATAGGTCGGAATACGACCAAATTTTCTTCTTCGGAAACTTACTGGGCTCGCCGGCCGTAATCGTAATCCATGCGAGGCCCCGGCAGGGGTGACTGTTGCCCCGTGCTCGCAGGGTTTGTGTCAGCGGGAGCATTTGCGGGCACGCTCCGTCTGTCCGGAGAGTCCTGCCGGGCAGTCGATCGTGTCGGCGGAATGAAAACGCGATCGGTCGAACAGAGCTTGCCCTGGTTTTCGTTCTGTCCGCAGGTCCGGGGCTGGCCATCCTTTGAAACGCAGAAGCGCACTTCCTTCAGTCCTTTGCCGGCGCCGCCGCAGACGATCGCGATCATATCGGGTTTGAAATTCGGATTCGCCTGCAGGAATTCACGGCGAATATCCGATGGCGCGATGAGCTGGGATTCGAAGGGATTACGGAAGCGCTGGGGAATGTTGATGCCATCGAACAGACGATGCGCCGTCGCGAAATAGCGCGCAGGGTCGAGGCCCGAGCAGGTTCCATGCGTGCGATATTCGTGAATGACGAGGCCGCGGCTCGGCATGATGTCGAGCATGCTTGTAATGACGTTCTCGGGAACGAACGGCCGGCGCGACAAGCGGCACTGAGACGGATAGCCGTGCTCGTATTGCGGCCAAAGGCCATGCAGAACGAAGGAGTAGCGGCGACCATCGCGGCGGTTGCATTGGGCGTCGTCGTCGCCGCCCTTTTCGGCGCAATACGTCGGACTCCAGGAGAGCACGAGGGCGTAGTAGTCGAATTGGCCGGGAACGTTGCGTTCGCCGTCGTTGCCGTAGCTGTTCCTGTAGCCATCGCCGCTGCCGTAGCCGTTGCCGCTACCGGAGCTATTCGCGTTCGCGGTGTGCTCGGGAGAGCTGCCGGGGCTGACAGTCGACCATTGCCAGTTCTGTTGCCGGCCCATGTGTACGGCCAGCCCGGCAACGAGGAGAAGAACCAGAGCAGTCAGGAGCAGATGCGGCTTCAGCATGTCGTCATCTCGATGCGCCGGCGGAACGGGATGGCTAGTGGCGAATGAAATTCTTACGCGGCGTTTGGCGCGAGTGCGGCAAGAATTCGTGCCCAGCTTCGTGCGCCTTTTTCGAAGCTCCGCATATTGTACTTCTCATTCGGCGAGTGAATGCGGTCGTCGTCGAGGCCGAAGCCGATCAGCAGGCTGTCCATGCCGAGAGCGTCACGGAACGACGTGACGATCGGGATCGATGCGCCGCTGCCCATCAGGACGGCGGGCTTGCCCCATTCCTCTTCGAGAGCTTTCGCGGCGGCTTGCATCGAGGGATCCGCCGTGTCGAAGCTCACCGCGCCCGAGCCGTGATGGCCAAGCCATGTCGCCTTGCAATCAGCGGGGAGCACTTTCTCGACGTAGTCATGCAGCGCTTTCATCACCTTGTCCGGGTCTTGGCCCGGTACGAGGCGGCACGTGATTTTGACGGATGCCTTCGCGGGGATGACCGTCTTCGAGCCGACGCCCTGATATCCGCCCGTCACACCGTTGAATTCGAGCGTCGGTCGCGACCAGAGCTGCTCGACGACGGAGCGTCCTTTTTCACCGGCCGCTGTTTTCAAACCGACGGCGCCTAGAAATGCTTGAGCTCTGAGGCCCAGGGATCTCCATTGTTCGAGCTGCTCGGGCGCCGGATCTTTGACGCCGTCGTAAAATCCTGGCACGGCAATGCGGCCCGTGTCGTCGTGGAGCGCAGCCATGACCTTGGCGAGGGCGCGGATCGGATTTGTCACCGGGCCGCCATAGATACCGGAGTGAAGATCGCGACCTGGGCCGCTGATGACGAGTTCATCGCCGACGAGGCCGCGCAGCATGGTCGTGATCGCGGGCGTATCCTTGTCCCATTGCCCCGTATCGCAGACGAGCACGAGATCGGCTTTCAGCTCGTGCCCATGCTTGGCAAGGAAGCCCGGCAGCGATGGCGAGCCGCATTCTTCCTCGCCTTCGATCAGCACGGACACCGCGATCGGCAATTGTCCGGCGACTTTCATCCAGGCGCGCGCCGCTTCGAAAAAGGTCATGAGCTGACCTTTGTTGTCTTCGGCGCCGCGGGCAACGATCACCTCGCCGTTGTTCGGCTCGGTGGCAACGCGCGGCTCGAAGGGGGGCGTCTGCCAGAGATCAAGCGGATCGGGAGGCTGCACGTCGTAGTGGCCATAGAAAAGCACATGCGGCGTGCCGGGATCACGCTGGGCCCGGTCATGCGCCACCACCATCGGATGGCCGCTTGTTGGCACAACCTTGGCTTCCGCGA
Organism: Hyphomicrobium sp.; assembly: GCA_035547255.1. Classification (GTDB taxonomy): domain Bacteria; phylum Pseudomonadota; class Alphaproteobacteria; order Rhizobiales; family Hyphomicrobiaceae; genus Hyphomicrobium_B. The sequence goes on along the minus strand of DASZVX010000051.1, from coordinate 67,874 downwards.
AGCCGATGTCCTTGAGGGTCGCTGCGCACCACTCCGCGGCTTTGTGGCAGCTCGCCTTATACGCAGGGTCGGTCGAAACGCTGTCGATGCGCAACAATTCGAACAGGCGGTCTAGGCCGGCAGCTTTTGATTGACCAAGTGTATCGAGAACGGTTTCCAGCGCGGTCATCGTGGTAGACTTTCCAAAAAGCGAGCGAAGCGACAAAGGGGCTTCAGCTAGGAATACGGAACTCCATTTGCTATGGCACGTCTCCTGACGCGGATCATGGCAGTATGAAGACCGCACCGGAGGTCTGATGGCACAGCCGGACACGGACGGCAAAAAGAAATGGGTTTACGCCTTTGCGCCTGGAAAGACCGAGGGCGGCGCCGATATGGCGGAACTCCTCGGTGGCAAAGGCGCCAATCTCGCCGAAATGGCGATGCTCGGCCTGCCCGTGCCTCCAGGCTTTACGATTACGACGGAAGTTTGTGACGCTTTTTTCGCGGCAGGTAACAAGCTGCCGGAGGCCTTGAAGGCCGACGTCATGCAGGCCCTCGACAATGTCGGCGACACGGTCGATGCGCGCTTCGGTGACGACAAGCGCCCTCTGCTGGTATCGGTCCGCTCGGGCTCTCGCGCATCGATGCCTGGCATGATGGATACAATTCTGAATCTCGGTCTCAACGACAAGACCGTGGAGGGGTTGGCAGCGTTAACCGGAGATTCACGGTTCGCCTTCGACAGCTACCGGCGTTTCATCCAGATGTATGGCGACGTGGTGCTCGGGGTCGATCACGGCGCGTTCGAAGACATTCTGGAGAATTTCAAGAACCTCAACGGATTTGCGGCCGATACGGACCTCGACGAAGACTCGTGGCGCGAAATCATCGCCGACTACAAGGCCGCGATCGAGCGCGAGTACGGTGAGCCTTTTCCGCAGGATACGAGCGAACAGCTCTGGGGCGCCATCGCCGCCGTCTTCAATTCCTGGCACAATCCGCGCGCCGAAACCTATCGCAGACTGCATGACATTCCCGACGACTGGGGCACCGCCGTCACGGTTCAGGCAATGGTCTTCGGTAACCTCGGCGACAATTCCGCGACCGGCGTCGCCTTCACGCGCAATCCATCAACGGGTGAGCGCGAAATTTTCGGCGAGTACCTGCCGAATGCACAAGGCGAGGATGTCGTCGCCGGAATTCGCACACCGCAGGCGCTGACAAAAAAAGGCGCACGCGAAGCTCCGGGAGCCTCTCTCGAGTCGGCGATGCCTGGCGCATTCAATGAACTCCGGCAGATTTTCGATCAGCTCGAGCGGCACTATCACGACATGCAGGACGTGGAATTCACGGTCCAGCTCGGCAGACTATGGATTTTGCAGACGCGATCGGGCAAGCGCACGACGGAAGCTGCGCTGAAGATTGCCGTCGATCTCGCGGCGGAGGGGCTGATCAGCCAGGACGAGGCCATTCTCCGGATCGAGCCGACGCAGCTCGACCAGCTGCTGCATCCGGCAATCGATCCTTCGGCCGACCACGATTTGATTGCCAAGGGATTGCCCGCATCGCCCGGTGCGGCTTCCGGCGAAATCGTATTTCATTCCGAAATGGCGGAGGCGCTCAAAGCCAAGGGCAAGGACGTCATTCTGGTCCGCTCCGAAACGAGCCCCGAAGATGTGCAAGGCATGCACGCGGCCGTCGGTATCCTGACGGCACGCGGCGGCATGACGAGTCACGCCGCTGTCGTCGCACGCGGCATGGGTCGGCCGTGTGTATCGGGCGCCGGTACGCTCCGTATCGACACGAATGCCGGAACGATGCGGGCTGGGGCGCGCATTTTCAAATCCGGCGACGTCATATCGATCGACGGCAGCACGGGGCGCGTCTATGCGGGCAAGGCCAAGATGCTGCCGCCGCAGCTTTCGGGCACGTTTGCGACCGTCATGAAATGGGCAGACGGTGCGCGCCGCATGAAAGTCCGCACGAATGCGGACACGCCGCGCGACGCACGTCAGGCGCGCGAGTTCGGTGCTGAAGGTATCGGCCTCTGCCGGACGGAGCATATGTTCTTCGAGGAAGGGCGCATCCTCGCCGTTCGCGAGATGATCTGCGCCGAGGACGAAGAAGGGCGTCAGCAAGCGCTCGACAAGCTGCTGCCAGTACAGCGCGCCGATTTCGAAGAGTTGTTCGAGATCATGGCCGGCTTGCCGATCACGATCCGGCTGCTCGATCCGCCATTGCATGAATTTCTGCCGCACGAGGATCGTGAGGCGGCGCAAGTTGCGGCGGCGCTTGGCATGGATCTGATGCGCCTCAAAGCGCGCGTCGCGGAGCTTGAAGAATTCAATCCGATGCTTGGGTTCCGCGGCTGCCGCCTCGGAATCAAATTTCCGGAGATCACGCGCATGCAGGTGCGCGCCATCTTCGAGGCGGCAATCAATGCGCAGAAAACGACAGGCCAAGCCGTGCGGCCGGAAGTGATGATTCCCTTTGTTGCGTACCGCCGTGAGTTCGATGTTCTGAGGCAGGTCATTACCGAGACGGCTGACGCTGTCGGACAAGAAATGGGTGTCGAGATTCCCTACGATGTCGGCACGATGATCGAGCTGCCTCGTGCGGCTCTGCGCGCTGCCGATATCGCTGGCGGACCGGCGGGTGCCGATTTCTTCTCGTTCGGCACGAACGATTTGACGCAAACGGCACTTGGGCTTTCGCGCGACGATGCGGCGCCGATCCTGTCGAACTACCTCGAACACGAAGTCATCTCGACGGACCCCTTCGTGACGATTGATCAGCGCGGCGTCGGAGAGCTGGTCAAGATCGGTACCGAGCGCGGACGTGCGGCGAAGCCCGATCTCAAGACCGGCATTTGCGGCGAACACGGCGGCGATCCGAAGTCGATCGCGTTTTTCGAGAGCATCGGCCTCGATTACGTGTCGTGCTCGCCGTTCCGTGTTCCGATTGCACGGCTTGCTGCGGCACAGGCGGCGATCAAGCGGCGCGAAAAAGCCAAGCGTTAAATGGGGCTAAGTGTGCTTTGTCTGATTACAGTGGGCCGTTCTCGCGGCGGTCGATGTCGTCGAGACGTGGCTGGCGCGGGCGCGGGCCTTTATTCTTCGGCAGGATCAACAACCATAGGACGAGCGGAGGCACGACGAAACTCCACGCCATCCAATACGAGTAGTCGCGGTTTTTGATACCGGCCAGGATAGCTGCAAGCGCGGAAGCTGTGACGGCGATCAAACCCCAGGCCACGATCCACTGAATTGCCATCGTATCCTCGCTTCAAACACCGCATTTTATGTTCGGCCACGATACCACATCTAGCATTTTGCCAGATGGGCATCGACTATGGCGAATTCATGCTTGAAGGGCAGCCCGCTTCGGCGATGCTATGAAATCCAGTCCGAGATCCAGGACGGAGGCCGAATGTGTCAGCGCGCCCACGGAAATCAGGTCAACGCCGGTTCGCGAGATTTCTTTAACCGTTTCGAGATTGATGCCGCCGGATGCCTCGGTCAGGCAGCGGCCGCCGACGATGTTGACGGCTTTCGTAAGATCTGCGGGCTTCATGTTGTCGAGGAGCACGCAATCGACTTTCTCCCGCATGACGATTTCAAGCTGCGCCAGCGTATCGACTTCAACCTCGATTTTGGTCATGTGCCCGGCTGCGGCCTTAGCCGCTTTGACCGCTGCAGCGACTCCACCCGCCGCGACGATGTGATTGTCCTTGATGAGCACGGCATCGAACAGTCCGACGCGGTGACTGTAGCCGCCGCCGCAGCGCACGGCGTACTTCTCGAAAGCCCGGAGGCCCGGTGTCGTCTTGCGTGTGTCGACGATTTTTGCGTGCGTGCCGGCGATCCGATCGACGTAGTGCCGCGTCAGCGTTGCGATACCCGACAGGCGACCAAGGAAATTGAGAGCGACGCGCTCGGCCGTCAGCAGCGTCCGCGCATTGCCGGAGATGCGCGCGATGACTGCGCCGGGAGTCACGCTCTCGCCGTCGCCAATTTCGATCGAGAAATGCGTTTCTGGGCCGATAGCGCGGAAGGCAGCTTCGGCGAGCGGAAGTCCTGCGACGACGCCCGGCTTGCGCGCAGCGATAACCGCCTCGGCCAGCGCGTCCGGCGCAACGGTTGCATTCGTCGTGATGTCGCCCGCAAGTCCAAGATCTTCGTCAAGTGCGGAGCGAACCGCAGCTTCCACGAGGTTCTGGGGGAGGGATGGCAAGTTGTGTGGCGTGCGCGTCATGGCCTGCAAGCCATCGCGGAAACGCTGTGTGATGCGCGGCGCATCGGTTCGATCGCGTTCAGGTCATCCATCGTGATGAACGTCCGCTTCGCGAACGCCGGATCGGATGATGGATAATCGGTCCGATAATGGCCGCCGCGGCTTTCCTTGCGCATCAGCGCCGCCGCAGCAATCAGGAGCGCTGTGAGGATCATGTTCGAGAGAACGGTGTCGTTTCCTGCGGTCGCATCAAGATCCTTAAGAGCGGCGAGGGCGGTCATCAGCCCTTTCGCGGATCTTTGAACGCCGACATATTTCGTCATGATCGCGCGCAGGCGGTCGATGCCTTCGCGACGCCGGTCCGGAACAGCCGCGCGATTGCCCGGCACGCGACGCGGGTGCACGAAATGCCCGACGCGATCGTGCGGCAGGTACGCGAGAATGTCGATGGCGGCCCGCGCTCCGAAGACGACGGCTTCGAGCAATGAATTCGACGCGAGGCGGTTGGCGCCGTGCAATCCGGTCGAGGCGACTTCGCCAACGGCCCACAGTCCGGCGAGACTCGTGCGGCCGCGAAGATCGGTTGCGATGCCGCCCATGTGGTAGTGCTCTGCAGGCGCCACCGGGATGAGATCCTTGGCGGGGTCGATGCCGGCGCGCTGGCAATGGCTCCAGACGGTCGGAAATTCCTTTTCGAAATGCGCTCCGATCGCCTGGCGGCAATCGAGAAACACGCCTCGCCCTGCATTCAGCTCGTTGAAGACGGCACGCGCCACCACGTCGCGCGGCGCAAGCTCGCCGCGCGGATCAACTGCCAACATGAAGCGCTCGCCGGTCGAATTGACGAGCGTCGCGCCTTCGCCGCGCAGGGCTTCGGTCGCGAGCGGCGCGGGATCAATGCCGGCGTCGATGGCCGTCGGATGGAATTGTACGAATTCAGGATCGGCGATGACTGCGCCGGCGCGCGCCGCCATCGCGATGGATTCGCCTTTCGCATAGGAGGGATTGGTCGTCAGCGCGAAGAGTGCGCCAACGCCGCCTGTCGCCAGTACGACTGCGGCGGCGGGAACGTAGACGTAGCTGCCGGTGCCGAGCGATTTCGAGCGAATCAGACGGACGCCTTCGACGCGACCGTTTTCCGCGATGAGATCGTCGGCCTCGTAGCCCTCGAGTACGCGGATCGACGGCGTTTGGCGAACCGCAGCGATCAGCGCCTGCATGATCGCGGCTCCGGCCCGATCGCCCGAGACGCGCACGACGCGCTTCTCCGAGTGCGCGGCTTCCTTCGAGAGGACGTAGTGGCCTTCGAGATCGCGGTCGAAGGGAACGCCGTAGCTCAGCAGATCACGAATACGATCCGGGCCTTCGTCGGCGACGACGCGCGCAACCTCGGGATCGACGATGCCGGCGCCTGCTTCGATCGTGTCGGCTGCGTGCTTTGCCGTGCTGTCGCCTTCGCCGACGGCCGCCGCGATGCCGCCTTGCGCCCACATGCTCGACGCGCCTTCACCGAGCGGCGCGGCAGCGATGACTGTCACGGGAAGGGGGGCGAGCTTCAGTGCCGTGAAAAGGCCCGCAAGGCCGGCCCCGATGATGACGACATCGCCTGGTCCAGGCTGACCGTCAAAAGGGATGAACGTTCGGGCCTCGCGCTGATTTTGTGCAGCCATCGCTTTGCCTCTCGTGGGCCGTCGCCCGAAAACGCTAGTTGGTCAGATTGACCATGCGCTCGACAGCGCGGCGGGCACGAAGCGCAACATCGGGATCGACCGTCACTTCGTGGCGCATGTTGACGAGGCTGTCGTAGATGTTCTCAAGGCTGATCCGCTTCATGTGCGGGCAAAGGTTGCACGGCCGGATGAATTCGACATCGGGCGCTTCGATTGCGACGTTGGATGCCATCGAGCACTCGGTGACGAGCATGACCTTCGCGGGATGCTTGTCCTTTACCCACTGAATCATTCCAGACGTCGAGCCGGTGAAGTCGGCGGCGGCGATGACGTCCGGCGGGCATTCCGGGTGTGCGATGATCTTGAGGCCGGGTTCGGCCTCGCGCATGCTTTCGAGTTCTTCACCCGTGAAGCGTTCGTGCACCTCGCAGGCGCCTTTCCAGGCGATGACCTCAACCTTGGTCTGCGATTGTACCCACTTCGCCAAATACTGGTCAGGTATGCACAGGACGCGCGGCGCGCCGAGGCTCTCGACGACCTTCACGGCATTCGAGGAGGTACACGTGATATCGCATTCGGCTTTAACGGCCGCAGACGTGTTGACGTATGTAACGATCGGCACGCCCGGATAGGCTTCGCGCAGCATACGGACGTCTTCCGGCGTGATCGAAGATGCAAGCGAACAGCCAGCGCGCATATCCGGAATAAGAACGGTCTTCTCCGGCGACAGCAGCTTCGAGGTTTCCGCCATGAAGTGCACGCCGGCCTGCACGATGACCTTTGCGTCCGTGCGGGCAGCTTCCTTGGCCAGCTGCAGTGAGTCGCCGCGGAAATCGGCGACGCAGTGGAAAATCTCCGGCGTCATGTAGTTGTGCGCCAGGATCATCGCGTTGCGCTGGGCTTTGAGCTCGTTGATTGATTTGATCAGGGGTGCGTAGTGAGGCCATTCCATCGGTGTGACGACGTGCTTCACGCGCGCGTAGAACGGCGCCATCTCGGCTTCGAGCGCCTTGGACCAGGAATAGGCAGGAACGGCCTTCGCCGCCGGCCGCAGAGCGGTCGCGGATTTCGCCGTTCTCTCAAGGGTAGAAACCATTGACCTGCCTCCCACAAACTAATATGCTCTAAGAGAGCATATATGGAGTAAAAGTAGCGTCGGCTTTGTCAGCCGCTCGTCCGTGGCCTGAAATGCTCTATTCGAGCATTCCTGAACACGATTAACATAGTGCAGTTGGAAACAGATTTCCAGGGTGGCGGTTCCCGCCAGCCCTGGATGACGCATGTCGTGCGCTGATCAGTTTCTGCTTGGCGGCGCCGAAACTCTGACGCCCGGAGCAGGACGCTCCAGCAGAACCTCGCGACGGAAACGGAAGAGCTTGGCGGGTCTGCCGCCCGTTCTCGTTTTCACATCGCCCGTCGGTTCGACGAGGCCCGCGCCTTCGACGAGTCGGCGGAAGTTCTGTTTATGCAGATGCGGACCGAGAATGGCTTCGACCGTCTTCTGCAACTCGTACAGCGTGAATTCGTCCGGCATCAACTCGAAGACGACCGGGCGATATTTGATCTTTGCGCGCGTACGGCTGATCGCCGTTGCGAGAATGCGTCGATGGTCCGACTGCATCGGAAGCCCAAGCTTCGGACGATCGGTCCATTCGCGTGCAGCATTCCGGCCGTCGCGCAACGCTTCATCTGCGAGGCCCGCTTCGTAAAGCATCTCGAAGCGCTCAAGCACCTTTTCCTCGTCCCACGCCGTACCGTCGAGGCCGAAGCAAATGCGGACGCGATCGGCCCGCGGAATCGGCGGTTGGTTCGCCGTCACCGCAGCCGGTTTCTCCGCCCACGCTTTGAGGCGCGGCTCGATCTCATGCGTAATGATCTCGGGCCTGCCGCGGCGCCAGTCTTCCCAAGGGAAGTACTGATACCAGCTCCGCCAGACGCCGTCGGTGAGGCCGTGATGGCCGACCGCCTGCGTCAACGCGAGATAGCCTATCGAAACGACGTGTGGTGCCGCATCGTCAGGCTCGGCGTGGCGTCCGCGATCCGCGAATGTGTAAAGCTGTTCGGCGTAACCGAGATCGAGTCCGGTCTGGTCATGGACCCACGCTCTCAACCCGCTTTCCAGCGTACGATGTTCAATTGGATTGAATGGACCAAATGGAAGGATATCAGTCGCACCGATACTATCTGCTTCGCCGCGCACAACGAGCGCGACGGGCTCATTCTCGGCTACAGCCACGATCGCCGCATTGAGACCGATGCCGACGGACAATGATCGCTCCGCGTCGGCGTCGGGAGTCCGATGAGACGTCTCAGGCGTCGGTTTTCTCCGGCCAGAAAGTTCCATGTTCATCTAAGTCTTCCCCGTGCTCCCCATGAGGCGAGCTAGTGGGGGATCGTGGCGATTTTCAGATACCCTGCACAACTAAAAAACTCAGCGTTCGCCGCAAAATGGCCCGATTGTCAGGAGCGGCAGAGCTTTTTAAATTCGTCGAGAAAACGACTTTGGGCCTCATTGGTAGAAAGCGGCGTGAGCGTCCTAAGTTCCCGATCGAAAACATCTGACAATATCGGGCGGCCGAAAAAGCGCTCAGCTTCCGTAGGTTCGAAGCCCGCAAGTGATATCGCTTCGTAATATGCCGCGACGGTATCCGCGCGCTTGATGGCAGAAACGACGTACGCGTCCATTCGGCCTAATCCGAAGCGATCGTAGATTGCGGCGAGAAGCTTCTGCTCAAAAGCTTTGTAGTTGAGGCCGATCGCAGCTTTGAACGGGCTGATCAAATCCCCAATTACATATTCCGGTGCATCGTGAAGAAGGGCAGCGCAGAGTTCGCGCGCTCCGAATTGAGGTTCCTGTGCTCGAGCGATATCGGCAACGATGAGACTGTGCTGGGCAACGGAAAATGCATGATCTCCGACGGTTTGCCCATTCCAGCGCGCAACGCGTGCGAGTCCGTGCGCGATATCCTCGATTTCGATATCCTCGGGCTGCGGTGCGAGGAGATCGAGACGCCGGCCTGACAACATGCGCTGCCATGCCCTCGGTGGGAGCTTTTCTTTGGCGCTCATAGGCCTCTGATCTTGAGAGTCTTCTGGAGTTTGGCGCACGGCGCGTGCCGGAAGCAGGAGACGACGTGATCGTTGACCATGCCGGTCGACTGCATGAAGGCATAGAGAGTCGTCGAGCCGACAAAGCGGAAGCCTTCGGCTTTAAGAGCTTTGCTCATTCGCTTCGAAGCATCCGTTTCCGTCGGAGCGTCCTTGACGGCTTTCAGGCTGTTGACGATCGGGCGGCCGTCAATCAGTCCCCAGACGAAGCGCGAGAACGGCATGCGCTCGCTCAGCTCGAGATAGGCCTTCGCATTCGAGATCGTCGCTTCGATCTTGGCGCGATTGCGTATGATGCCTTCGTCATTCATCAGGCGCGCGATATCGCGCTCGGTGAAGCGCGCAATGCGCGCGGCATCGAAGTTATGAAATGCCTTGCGAAAGTTCTCGCGCTTTCGAAGGATCGTGATCCACGAAAGACCGGCCTGGAAGCCTTCGAGGGTCAGTTTCTCGAAGAGTGCGCGGTCATCCGTCATCGGCACGCCCCACTCTTCATCATGGTAGCGCGCGTATTCCGTGCCGATCGCGCCAGCCCAAGTGCAGCGCTCGCGCTCAATCCGTGCGCTCATGATTGCAGCGTCGCGGAGGGGCGCGCAGCAGCGGACGTGCGGTAGCGCGTAAGCGCTTCAGGATCGATGTCGATCGTCGTGCCGCCGGCTTTCAGATGCTGATTTTTATCTTGGGCATCGGCGGCGCGATCCAGGCGCACCATCGCGAGGGCGTGCATGCCGTCAACGGTGCCGATGCGACCGATTGGAATCTCTCCAAGGCACACATCGGTGCCGGAGGTGAGCGGCGTCGCAGCGGAAATTTTTACGACGCGCTTGCGCACGACCGTCTTGTTCTGCATTCGCGCGACGATCTCCTGACCGACATAGCAGCCCTTCGTAAAGGAGACGCCGTTGAAGAGATCGAAATCCGCTTCGTGCGGGTAGGCGTCGCCGAAGTCGTAGTCTTTGCCGCCCTCCGGGACGCCGAGCCGGACGCGCAGCGCGTCGTAATCGATGTGGGCGAGTTCGACGACCTGGGCGTCAGGCGGCGGCGGTGACTTCATCAGCCATCTGATGCCCATCGACGGGTGGCGCGGGTCCTTGAAATTGACGCACGTACGCGTGGCAGTGAGCGCAGCCGCTCCCTCATCCCAGACGGCATGGACGGCAAAGTCCGGCGACACGTCGGTTATCGTGGCGTCGGCGCGGAGCTTATACATCGCTAGCCGCTTTACGAGATCGGCGGCCTTGCCTGCGGCGACATCGAGCAGGTAACCGGTCGCGGTCCGGACAATAAAGAAATCGAACAGGATTTTGCCCTGCGGAGACAGCAAACCGGCATAGCGGGCTTCGCCCGCGTTCAGGCCCTCGATCTCGTTCGTGACGAGGCCCTGCAACAATTTTTCGCTGTCGGCACCATCAATGCTCACGACGCCGCGGTCGGTAAGTCGCGCGATCTTTGCGCTGGACATAGGCTCTCGCCTCGATTGCAAACGGAGTGAGAGTTACGTATGCGGGGTTCCAGCCGAAGGCAAGTACGAGGAGCGTCGCGAAGATGACCGATACGTTCGATGTCGTGATCCGGGGCGCGACCGTCGTAAACCATGACGGGGAAGGCGTCCGCGATATTGGGATCGCGGGCGGCAGGATTGCGAAGCTGGGCGTCCTCGGCGCAGCCAAGGCGGCCGAGGTTATCGACGCATCAGGCCTCCACATTCTACCGGGCGTCATCGATACGCAGGTGCATTTCCGCGAGCCGGGCCTTGATCACAAGGAGGATCTCGAGACGGGCAGCCGGGCGGCGGTCGCCGGTGGCGTGACGGCCGTTTTCGAGATGCCGAACACGAAGCCGCTCACCACGAGCACGGAGACGCTTGCCGACAAAGTCAGCCGTGCCCGGCATCGGATGTTCTCCGACTTTGCGTTTTTCGTTGGCGGCACGCGCGAGAATATTTCCGAAATCCCGAATCTCGAAAAGCTCGAAGCCTCGGCCGGGATAAAGGTCTTCATGGGTTCGTCGACCGGCGACCTTCTGGTCGACGAAGAGACTGCGCTCGACCGGATCATCGCCAAGATTTCGCGGCGCGCGTCTTTCCATGCTGAAGACGAGGCCAGGCTCAAGGCGCGAATGCATCTCCGCCGCAAGGGCGATCCGTCTTCGCATCCGGAATGGCGCGATCCGGAAGCGGCGCTGATCGCGACGAAGCGGCTCGTGGGTCTCGCCGAGAAGCACGGCAAGCGCGTGCATGTCCTGCACGTCTCGACGGCGGAGGAGATGGATTTTCTGCGCACGCATAAATCCTATGCGACGGTCGAAGTCACGCCGCATCATCTGACGCTCGAAGCACCCGAATGCTACGAACGGCTCGGAGCCTACGCGCAAATGAATCCGCCGGTTCGCGATGGGCGTCACCGGGCCGCCATTTGGGAGGCGCTCAGGTCCGGCGTGGTTGATGTTCTAGGTTCGGACCACGCGCCGCACACGCGGGAGGAAAAAGAGCACATCTATCCCGATACGCATTCCGGCATGACGGGCGTGCAGACGCTGGTGCCGATCATGCTCGATCATGTGAATGCAGGGCGGCTCTCTCTTCAGCGCCTGGTCGATTTGACGAGCCACGGTCCGCAGCGGCTTTTCGGGATCAGGAACAAGGGGCGCATCGCTGTCGGCTATGACGCCGATCTGACGATCGTCGATCTGAAGCGCCGGGTGACGATCTCGAACGACTGGATTGAAAGCCGTTGCGCGTGGACGCCTTACGATGGCGTCACGGTTACCGGCTGGCCGGTCGGAACGTTCGTTCGCGGCCACAAGGCGATGTGGGAGGGAGAAATCATCGGGCCCGCACGCGGCGAGCCCGTGCAATTTCTTGAAGGCTTCGTGCGCTGAGGTCTGAGCGCGCGAAGCTTACTTGTGGGGCATCAGCCTTCGTTGCCGGCTTTTGCAACCCGAGCCGCGCCGGCCGGCAGGCGTTTCAGCACGTACACGGTCGTTCCGACACCTGCGAGCGACGCAAGGTGCGTGACATTGCCATTGGTCATCCGGATACAGCCCGATGACGTTGCGGTGCCGATCGAGTTGACGTCGTTCGTTCCGTGGATGCGATAAAGCGTATTGCCGAGATAGAGCGCCATTGCTCCGAGCGGATTACGGATGCCGCCCGCCATGTGAACCGGAAGCCCCGGCTTGCGTGCGCGCATCTCTGCGGGCGGATACCAATCGGGCCAGGCGACCTTGCGCGAAATCTTTTCGACGCCGGACCAGGCGAAGCCCTGTTTGCCGACGGCAATCGGATAGCGATAGGCGGTCGTTGGCGACAGGACGTAGTAGAGATGCCGGCCGGCGGTATCGATGATGATCGATCCTGCGCCGTAGCTATTTGGGAACGAGACTTTCGGTGGCGCCGCGGCGGCGATGTGCGGTCTGCCGCCGCCAGTCAATGTGTCTGCAGTGCTTGATGATGAACGGTCGTCGTCATCATCGTATCCGCCGTTCTGCGGGCGTCCCCAATCCCAGCCCATACCGAAGAGCGGTGTCGGAGCCGGTTCGGCGCGCGGGCTGCTGCGTTTCAATTTCTTGGGTGGGACGTATCCGTAGGTCTGTTCGAATGGATGGACGGCATAAGCTGGTGCGGTGATGGCGCAGCTCAAAATAGCGGCTGCAAGAATACTCATACACTTCATCAAACTGATCCTCACTCCTCATCACGCGTATGACGGGGGGCGCAATAAAGCAAAAGGCAAGGTGGGGGCACCCCTCTGCGGCGATTCGCGGTGATTCGATATTGCGGCTTTCTTGCGGAGTGCCGTCACTCGATGCGCTTGAACATCAGCCAGTTGCCGTCTGCGGTGATGACGAGGCACCACGACATCCAGCGTTTTTTCTTATGCATCTCAGCGGCTTTGGCCGGGCTCACGAGGCGATATAGATCGACTTCTTCCGATGGCGTCAGCTTGTCGAGGGGGCGCTCCGCCAGATACGGCCAGACGTAGAGCAGATTGTTCTCGATGTCGCTGCCGAAAGGCTGAGTCGCAGGCGGCACACTCAGAAGCTCGATCAGGATCGCCAGAATCTCGTGGCCTTTGCCGTCCGCCGATTCCAGTTTAAGTGCCGCGACCGGATCGGTGACGCCCGGGATTCCGAGGTCGGGCATTGTGCCGCTCATGTCGAGGGCTGCTTTCAATTCCTCGATGTTGCCCGAACGGGCGGCCGCAAGTATGGCATCGCGAATATCGGCGACGTGTTCCGGAAGCTGCGGTGTTTGCGCGCTTTCCGCAGAGGCGGCTTGCAAGACGTGGACAAGCGCGGTGGGCGTCACTACGAGTAGAAGCAGAAGGATCGTTCGGATCAACGGGGTCCGGAAGCGCAATCGTCGCGCTTTCGAGGGGAGTGCACATAAGGAGGGTATCCGCATAGCCATCGAGCCGTTCACTCACGATTAGAGACGAACAATCGTGCGGCCTGTCTCTGGCCGCGCAAATTCCATTTCGGACGCGAGCACGCCCGCCTTGATGAACTATATCCCGAACCCGCTCGTCATCCCCATCGGACTGATCGTTGGGATTCTCATTGCGGCGCCCGTCGGACCTGTCAACGTTCTATGCATCCAGCGCGCGATCGAGCGTGGGTTCTGGGGCGGCATCGCTGCCGGTATCGGATCGGTGATGGGCGATGGCCTGATCGCGCTTTGTGCGGGCCTCGGCGTCGGGACCGTATCGGGTGCGGTCCATACGCATCGCGCCGTCATTCAAGCGCTGGGCGGCTTGGCCCTGATCGCCTTCGGGGCGCGACTCTATTTGAGCGGGCCGCGACTGCGAATCGCCTCGGACGGCGAGGCCTCTTCAGAAAGTCTCAGGGACTTTGTCTGGGACATCCCACAGACGTTTTTCCTCACGATTACGAATCCCGGCGCGGTGCTTGGACTTTTCGCCGTGTTCGGCGGTGTCAGCACGTTCGTCGAAGTTCATTCGACGATCGACGTTTTGCTGATGGTTGCGGCGATCGTCAGCGGCAGCATGCTGTGGTGGGTTACGCTTTCGAACATCATCGGGCGCTATCGCCATCAGATCGATTTGCGCACGCTGACGCTCGTCAACCGGATTGCGGGACTGCTGCTCGCCGGTTTCGGCGCAATCCTGATCGCGGAAGTCATCTGGAAGGGCGGCAATTTCTAGTCGGCGGACGGCCGATTATTGATCGCGGCGCGCGAGCGTGAATTCGCCTTCGACGACGCGCTTCTCAAGACCACGCGTCAGGTGGATCACGGCGTCCTCGCCATAGATCGCGACGAGGTCGGTCAAGGCCGTGAACAAAGCAGCATAAGCCATCTGCTGCGGCTCGACCCCCGTATCGACACCTTCATCCCACGCGGCCAAAATCAGGTCGAGCGCTTTAAGCGTCGGATTTTTAGTATCGATGTCTTCAAAACACTGCATGTATTATCCAGCCCGATTGTCGCCCAACACGGGCGGCTCCCCTCACGGATACTGTGAACTAGCATGAGCTTCCGCGGAAGTTCCAAGCGGCGATAATTCACAGTAAACCGGCCGTTGAGGAAAGGTCGTTCGCACTGCGCTGCCGCGTCAGGGAAAAGCCTTGAGCAATCCTTCGGAAAGGGACGAGCCTTCGGAGAGAAAGCGGGTGATCGCCGTCTGCGCGGAAGGGCTGCACGTATTATAGGTGCGGCTGTAGCTTCGATAACCTTGATTGAAGGCGCGGGTAAGCTTCGCGCGTCGCAGCGCGCTCGAACCTTCGGCGTCCATCAGGTCGCGCATGCGGTCGCGCCAGTACTGGCCTTCGTTGGCTCCGCAAAGTTCGCGCAGATAGTGAATCGCGCCTAGAATTTCGGATAAGCGCAACAGGCGGTCGTCGTACGGCTTGACGTCGGAGGCGGCCATTCCGCCACTGGTCGCTAGTCCGAACGTCCCTGCGGCAAGGACAAACGCCAGAAAGGCGCTCCGGCGTTTGGCGCATGACGGGGTTTTTCCAGCTGACCGTTCCATTGTAATGCGCTTAGAGCAGATTCTGGGCCGGCGAACGGCGACATTCATATAAAAAATTCCAGCGCTACGCTAAAGGCCCGTCCATGTGCTCTCGCTACAGTCTGACAATCTCGCCGCAAGCCTTGAGCCGCGTATTCGGTCGTTACGAGGGTGAGGATTTCCCGCCCCGCTACAATATCGCGCCGTCACAGCCGGTCCTTATCGTCCGCACCAGCGTCCGAGGAGAACGGGAATTCCAACTGGTGCGGTGGGGGCTTATCCCGTCCTGGGCGAAAGACCCCGGACAATACGGGATGCTGGTCAATGCCCGGGCGGAGACGGCGGCCGAGAAGCCGTCGTTCCGTGGACCGATGCGCCATCGGCGGTGTCTGGTGCCCACGACTGGATACTATGAATGGACCGGAGGGCGGGGCTCCCGGCAGCCTCATCTCATCAGGTTGAAGGACCAGCCCGTTTTTGCGATGGCTGGGCTCTGGGAAGCGTGGCTAGGAGCCGACGGCAGCGAAATCGAGACGATGGCGATCCTGACGACCACCGCGAGCGAGGACGTTGCGGCTATCCACGACCGCATGCCGGTCATCATCGAACCCGAGCATTATGACCGCTGGCTCGATTGCAGCTCGGGTAGGGAGAACGAGGTTTTGAACCTCCTCACGCCGCTACCCAAAGGGCGCATGACAACGATGCCCATCAACCCGAAGCTGAATGATCCGAGAGCCGAAGGGCCGGATTTGCATCAGCTGCCCAATCCGACGCTTCTTTGAGTTCTTCCGCGCGGACCGGTGTTTTTGTGCCTTATCGCACGGGCTTTCTGTCCATCCGGTAACCATAGCGACTCGCGGCACGACTCATTCGCGGCTAGTCTCTGTAGGTCAAGAGCTTGCCGATATCCGCCCGTATCAACGGCGTGGTCGGGGCAAGGTGGGGGCCGCGTTCAGGGCGCGAGCGTGATGGGAGACGACGTAATGGCTTACAGGGGCGAAGATCTCGATCTCAGGACGCCGCAGACGTGGACCGGCACACCGGCCGAGCTGGTCACGCCGGCTGAGATGCAGGCGGCGCAGAATGGAACCCGCGGCGTCTATCGCCCCGGGCCGATCCTCGTCGACGAGACGGTGCTCGCCTGCTGCAACCTCGCCTATGATGTCGCCGTCGCGCACCGTGCCGGGGAAGTTCGGATCGAGCACCTTCTCAACGCGATGACGCGTATCGATGCGGCGATCGCGGCGCTCGAGGCTCGAGGCATCCGAGTGCCATCGCTTCGCCGTGAGACAGCGGCTATCGTCGCGGGCGAAATTCCCCCAGCGGGGGGCCACGGTTCGGTGTCGCCGCGCCGCTCGGATGAATTCGCAGACCTCTTGCGGCTCGCAGCAGCCGCTGCCAGCCGGCGGAATGCTGCAGCCGACGTCGACGATCTGTTGCAGGTGTTGCTCGATCACAGAGCCGATCTGCCGGCCTCGGATATCGTGCTCCGTTATGCGGCGCGCGCCCCCCTTCGCGACGTCACGGAGCCGCTGCCGCCGCTAACACGCGCGGGCGCCGATTTTCGCCACACGGCGTCGAGCAGCCTGCGCTACGTTCAGGATCAGACGCGGCCTTATCGTGGTGAGTTCGCGGGCAGCCCGACCGATGCCCTGCAGAATTCGCGAATTGAGGCGCTGGAGCAGATGGTTCGCGCTATCAGCCAGGACTTTTCGAACGAGCGCCATATCATCTCCGGGCTCGTGCGCGACCTGGGCCGTGATGCTCAAGCGCATCAAGGCGATCAGGACCAGAGGCAGAGCGTCCTGCTCGACCGTATAGGGACCCTGGAGCAAGCCGTGGTCGAAGCGCGCGGCGCGCCTGCCGACCAGTCTCTCGTGACGAAGCTCGAGGATATCGAAGCTGCACTCGAGCTACGTCTGCAGGAGATGTCGCAATCCTGGAGCGTGCTTTCGCAGCGCCTGCAGGAGCTTGAGGGCTCCATTCGGGATCGTGCACCGGCTGGCGGCGCAACGGTCGAGGAGCTGCGGAACGCCATCGATCTAAAGCCTATTGCGAGCCGCCTCGACATCATCGAGGAGGCGGTTCTCGGCGATCACAGTCGCGGAGAGGCGAACGGTGAGCTTGGCGAACGGTTCGACAGGCTGCACGGCGACGTCCAACGGGCGCTAGCAACCACGACGGATGGCGGCCGCATCGAGACGCTCGTTGCCGGTCTCGAACGCATCAACAGTCTTGCCGACAAGCTTGACGAGCAGCATCGTACGGTTACGCAGGTCACGGCCGATCTCGCGGAACGCGTCGGCGGCGTAGAGCGTGCCTTGACCGGAGAGATCGAAACGGCAGCGGCAAAGTATCAGGCTTATGCAAACGATCTTTCCGAGCTTCACGATGCGCTGCTGAAGCTCAACCAGAACCAGCACACGCTAGCTGGCTCGATGGATCAGTGGCGTACCGATGCCGCGACCGATGTAGCAAATATACTCAATCGCATCGGCGAGCTTGACCGCGATACGGGGCTACCGATCGAGACGCTCAATCAGATCAATGCCCATATGGACATGGTGAACCGCTTCGTCGTCGAGCGTTACCGGCGCCGGCATGGCTTTTGGTATTGGTTGTTCGGCACCGACGACTGGATGGGCGCGAGCTGGTCGTCTCGGAAGCGTGCGGACGCCGGAGAGGCTTCGGTTTGATCGCCTGTTTTTAAGTCATGAGGTAAGCTCGCGTTAACACGAGGAATTTCTCGGATCGTTAACCGACTTGGCATGGCGTGTGCGTTGCTTCGGGCTGATGGTTTCAATCCAGCACACTCGAGCATCATGAACATCCGTACGCATCTCGCAGCCTCGCCTCGCCTCGCCGACATCCTCTCTCCCGATCTCAACAGTTTTGGCGTCCTGCGCTTCGTCATGGCGACGCTGGTGCTTGTATCGCACAGCTACCTCTATTCCGCGGGCACGTCGGCCGCCGAGCCGTTGCAGCCGTGGCTCGGACGGTCGCTCGGGGAATGCGCCGTGCGCGTGTTCTTCATCCTGAGCGGGGTGATGGTCGCGCAAAGCTTCGACCGCGGCAGGAGCATCGTCGATTTCACGGTGGCACGCACGCTCAGAATTTTCCCGGCACTCATCGTGTGCGTGCTGTCCGTCGCATTCGTGCTCGGCCCTTTTGCTTCCGCATTGCCGGCGAGTGATTATTTCAAGAACCCGGAACTCTACAGTTACGCCGCGAAAACGCTGACGCTCGCAAGCGGCTCGGCGCCGTTGCCGGGCGTGTTCGAGACGAACACGTATGCGAACTACGTCAACTCGTCGTTGTGGACGCTGAAATACGAGGTCGCATGTTATCTTGGGCTCGGCGTGCTGGGCGCTGCGGGCCTCTTCGATCAGAAGCTGCGATGGTTCGCTGCGGCTGGCCTTGCGATCGTCGTGGCGACAGTTTCGCTCTCTTTGCCCGCTAATCCGGATGATTACGGGTTTACGCAAAACCTCCGCTATTTCATTGTCTACTTCTACGGCGGCGTCCTGGCCTATCTGCTGCGCAAATATCTGGTGATTACCGGCGTCGCGCTCCTGCCGCTGTTTCTCGTTTTCGTCGCTTCTGCCCGGACGCCCTTCGCGGAAGTCGGCGCGATGCTCTTTCTTGGTTACGGCGCACTTTGGGCGGCAACAAAAGTGTGGGGGCCGCTGCGTGGATGGTGCAATCGCACAGATACGTCGTTCGGCATCTACATCTTTGCTGGCCCGGTTCAGCAGACGCTTCTCTGGATCTTTCCGTCCATCTCGGTCGTGGCGCTGACGCTGACCGCATTTGCGATCGTGCTGCCGGCGGCAATCGTGTCGTGGGTTGTCATCGAGAAGCCGTCGCTTCGTCTGCGCCCGGTCGTCACGAATTGGCTGACAATGCGCGGACGTTCCGTGCCGATGTCCGGCTGATCCCGCTCGTTCACCAACATCGCGATCGGCACCATCGGGCGGGTTGTGTTCGCCCGTTGGTCCGTGCTTTGATTAAGAAAGTATTAACGGGCGTCGAGGGGCGAGAATGTTGCGCCGATATCTCATCGTGAACGGCACCATGACGATCCTGCTCTATGGCGCGGTGTGGGCTTTCGTTCCGTCCGTTCCGCACCTTATTCAGTCGGCGGAATCGTCGTTCAAGACGTTCGCAATGGACAGCCCGATGCTGCGCCCGGTCGTCTATCGCATCGTGACGGTCAACGGCGACTGAACCTCGCGGCTCTCATTCGCGCGGAGCCGCGGCCCGCGCCAGCCTGTCGTTGATCGCTTCTCCGAGGCCGTTAGTCGGGACAGGGGTCACGGCGATCGTTTCGGCGCCGCTCGCGTCGAGCTTTCGGAGCGCTGCGAACAGATTTGCCGCTGCTTCGATCAAATCGCCCGAAGGGCTGAGATTGATGGTCGCCTGCGACGGGCGTTGCGCGATCGATCCAAATCCGAGAACGGCTTCGTGCGGTTCCCAGGCTTTCGCGTTGAGCCTCAGCTTGCTTTTCGGCGCATAGTGGCTCTGCAGCTGACCGGGAGACGTCAGATGTTCGCCCGTCTCGTTGGCGCGCAGGATCTTTTCTCCGAGAATTTCCTCGATCGCTTCCGAGGGTATTGCGCCGGGCCGGAGCAGCACGGGTGTCGGACCGACAAGACTTAGGACCGTCGATTCGAGCCCGTGCGGTGTTGCTCCGGCGTCGAGGATGACTGCTGCCCTATCTCCCAAATCCGCAGCGACGTGCTCGGCGCGCGTTGCGCTGACGTGGCCCGAGCGGTTGGCGGACGGCGCAGCGATCGGTCGTTGTGCAGCCTTGAGCAACTGATGCGCGATGGGATGATCGGGAGATCTGAGTGCGACCGTCGGTAAGCCTGCCGATACAAGCTCACTGACTTCCGTCGTTTCAAGGCGCGGCACGACGAGCGTCAACGGACCGGGCCAGAAGGCCTCGGTCAGCCGACGCGCCATCGGAGAAAAAGAACCGATGATGACGGCCTGCTCGATGCCCGGAACGTGGACGATCAGCGGATTGAATGAGGGCCGGCCCTTGGCGGCAAAAACGCGCGCCACAGCTTCGCCGTTGGTTGCGTCGGCGCCGAGGCCGTAGACCGTTTCCGTTGGAAATGCCACGAGCGCTCCGGAGCGGATCAGGTGCCCCGCTTCCTCGATCCATTCGGCGTTCGCGGGCACAATCCTCCCTTGCATTCGTCAATCACCCGGTTTGCTACGGCTTCTCATCAAGCATAGTGTTCCGGCAACGCGCAGCGATCCCGAGATCCCATCCATGACGTATCAGGCTCCAGTAGACGACATCGTATTCGCCCTCAAGACAGCGGCGGGTCTCGATGATCTCATCGCGCGAGGGCTCTATCCGGGTCTCGATGCCGAAACCATCAGTGCGGTCATCGAGGAGGCCGGAAAGTTCGGCGCCGAGGTGTTAGCACCTCTCAATGCGCCAGGCGACAAGGCAGGCTCGAAATTTACCGATGGGGCTGTGACGACGCCACCGGGCTTTCGCGATGCGTACCGGCAGTTCGTCGAGGGTGGCTGGAGTTCCTTGCCGTGCGCCGAGACATTCGGCGGGCAGGGATTGCCGGAGATCGTCTTGGCGGCCGTTGGCGAAATATGGAACGCTTCGAATGTTTCGTTCGGGCTATGCCCGCTGCTGACGCAGGGTGCGATCCACGCGATCGAGGCGGGCGGCAGCGATGATATCAAAGCCAAGTATCTGCCGAAAATGGTCGCGGGCACATGGACCGGCACGATGAATTTGACCGAGCCGCATGCGGGCTCGGATCTCGGGCCGCTCTCGACGCGCGCCGAACCGCAGGGTGACGGAACGTACCGGATCACCGGCACGAAGATCTTCATCACCTACGGCGAACACGACATGGCGGAGAACATCATCCACCTCGTGCTCGCGCGTTTGCCGAATGCGCCGGCGGGCACGCGCGGTATTTCTTTGTTCCTGGTGCCGAAGTTTCTGATCAACGACGACGGGTCGCTGGGCGAACGCAATGATGTCGTCTGCGCCGGGATCGAGCACAAGCTCGGGATCATGGCGAGCCCGACGTGTGTCATGAAGTTCGGCGAGAAGGGTGGCGCGATCGGGTATCTGATCGGGGAAGAAAACCGCGGTCTTGCGACCATGTTCGTAATGATGAATGCGGCGCGGCTTGGCGTCGGACTGCAGGGTGTCGGCGTCGCGGAGCGCGCAACGCAGCAGGCGATCGCTTATGCAAAAGAGCGCCGCCAAGGCAAAAGCATCGCCGCTAATGGTTCGTCGCGCATGAGCCCGATCATCGAGCACGCTGATATTCGCCGTATGCTGTTGACGATGAAAGCGATGACGCAGGCGGCGCGCATGATTTGCTTCGCGACGGCACGCGAACTCGACATTGCACATCTGTCGAAGGATGAATCCGAGCGGAAGGCTGCGCTCGACAAGGCGGCATTGCTGACGCCGCTCGCCAAGGCGTTCTCGACCGACATCGCGAACGAGGTCGCGTCACTCGGCGTTCAGGTGCATGGCGGCATGGGCTTCGTCGAAGAGACCGGCGCCGCTCAGTATCTGAGGGACGCGCGCATTCTGCCGATCTACGAAGGCACGAATGGTATTCAGGCTATCGATCTCGTGACGCGCAAACTGCCGCTTGGCAATGGCGCCGTCGTGGCGTCCTATTTGGCTGAGCTTGCAGACGTCATCGCCAACGTGCGAGCGTCGAACCGCCCGGAATTCGGGAACATGGCGCAGCGGTTGACGGAAGCTCTGACGGGGGTTCAAACTGCGACGCTGTGGATGGGCTTGATGCTCAAGAGTGCGCCCGAGGCGGCTTTAGCCTCGGCAACGCCGTACCTTCGTCTGATGAGCCTGGCAGCAGGTGGAACATACTTGGCGAAGGGAGCGCTTTCGGAAGACCCCGCGTCCCCGCGTGTTGCGCTTGCCCGGTTCTTCGCCGAAAATCTTCTGACTGAAGCCGCAGGGCTTTCTGAGTCGGTTCAGACTGGAGCAGACTCGGTTCTTGCCGATGCGCACGGCGCGCTTTTCGCATGACGGCCGACGTCGACATTTCCGTTACCGATGGAGTGCAGGTTCTCCACTTGACCCGCGCCGCAAAGAAGAATGCGCTGACCGGCGCGATGTATGCCGCCTTATGTGAAGCAATCGAAGTGGGCGACGACGATCACGCGATTGCAGCGCATGTCATCGCCGGTTCGGGTGGCGTTTTTACCGCCGGGAACGATCTCGGCGATTTTCTCGCGACGGCGCGAGGCACCGGAGATCTCAGCAAAGACGTGCTGCGCTTCATTCGCCTGCTGCCGGTTGTTCGTAAACCGCTGATCGCGGCGGTTGACGGTGATGCGATCGGGATCGGTACGACGCTGCTCTTTCACTGCGATCTTGTCTACGCGACGCCCAATTCGAGATTTGCGACACCGTTTCTGGCTCTGGGATTGATCCCGGAAGCTGCATCGAGCCTGCTGATGCCGCGGAGGATGGGCTACGCACGCGCCTTTGAAATGCTGGCGCTCGGCGAAACCTTTACGGCCGAACAGGCTGCGCAGGCGGGATTTGTGAACAAGGTCGTGCCATCCGCCAATCTCGAGGAAATGGTTTTCGATGCGGCGCGGAGTCTTGCGAGTAAGCCTCCGGAAGCGTTGACCGTCACGCGGCAGTTAATGCGCGGCGATCCGGATGAAATTCTGACGCGCACCGAAATCGAGATTGTGGCGTTCCGCGAGCGTTTGGGTTCGCCCGAAGCCATCGAGGCGTTTACGGCTTTCTTCGAAAAGCGGCCCCCCAATTTTCGCAAACCTGTGTAACGCGCTCTTACGCTAGAGTCCGTAGCAAGATAGCATGGCCCAGTCCCTCGCGCTCAAATAAGAGAGAAAAAGAATGGCGTCGCTCAAGGGCAAGACCCTGTTCGTTACAGGCGCCAGCCGTGGAATTGGATTGGCGATCGCCAAGCGCGCGGCGCAGGACGGCGCGAATATCGCGATCGCGGCAAAGACGTCCAATCCCAATCCGAAACTCGAAGGTACAATTCATTCGGCGGCGAAGCAGGTTGAGGACGCCGGCGGCAAGGCGCTCGCTATTGCCTGCGATATTCGGGAAGAGGAGGAGGTGCAGCGCGCCGTCGAGCAGACCGTTGCCGCGTTCGGGGGTATCGACATCTGCGTAAACAACGCAAGCGCTATCTCGTTGACGCCTATCGAGCAAACGGAGATGAAGCGCCTCGATCTGATGTTCGCCGTGAACGCGCGAGGTACGTTTCTCGTCTCGAAGACGTGCCTGCCGTATTTGAAGAAAGCCAAGAACCCACACATCCTCACGATTTCGCCGCCCCTCGACATGAAACCGGAATGGTTTTCAGGGCACGTTGCGTATTCGCTCGCGAAATACGGCATGAGCCTTTGCGTACTTGGTCTCGCCGACGAATTCAAAAAGGACGGTATCGCCGTTAATGCGCTCTGGCCGCGTACGACCATTGCGACCGCAGCTGTCCGGAACATTCTTGGCGGGGACAAGCTGATGCGGATGAGCCGTTCTCCCGAGATCGTCGCCGATGCTGCGCATCTCATTTTTCAGCAACCGGCGAAGACGTTCAGCGGCAACTTTTTGATCGACGATACGTTTCTCTATTCCGTCGGCGGCGTCACAGATTTCGAGAAATATCGCGTCGATCCTTCGATGCCGTTGGCGCCCGACTTTTTCGTGCCGGCGAAAAGCAAGCCGCCGCCGGGGGTCAAAATCGCCCGTCTTTCGGAGTTGACCTGATCAACAACTAAAAATCGAAAAATCCTGTTGGCGCGATGACGACTGTCCTCATTACACATCCAGCATTCCTTCAGCACGATACGGGCGAGGGACATCCTGAACGATCCGATCGGATGCGCGCTATCGACAGGGCATTGCAGGATCCGATTTTTTCTGCGCTTTCCCGCCGTGAGGCTCCGCTGCGCACCGATGATGAAATCTACATTACGCTGACGCATCGAAAAAACTATGTGGAGAACCTCAGCCAGCTGACCGAGCAGGTCAGTGAAGGATATCGTCACATCGACAGCGATACGGTCGTTTCGCCTGGCACTTGGGAAGCGACGCGCCGCGCTGTCGGAGCCGGACTCGATGCGGTCGACCTTGTCGTCAGTAAACAAGCATCGAACGCTTTCTGTCAGGTACGCCCGCCGGGACATCACGCCGAAAGTCAGCGGGCGATGGGGTTTTGTCTCTTCAACAACATTGCCATCGCCGCGCATTATGCTCGTGAGAAGCATGGGCTCGAACGGATGGCCGTCGTCGATTTCGACGTGCACCACGGTAACGGTACACAGGAAATCTTCTGGTCCGATAAGAATCTGTTCTACGGATCGACGCACCAGATGCCGCTATTCCCCGGAACGGGCGCGTTGCAGGAGACGGGCGTTGGAAATATCTTCAATGCTCCGCTCAGGGCCGGCAACGGACGCGAGCACTTCGAGGAAGCCTTTCGGGATCGGATTCTCGGGCCGCTTAACAATTTCGCGCCTGACATCGTGCTGATTTCAGCGGGATTTGACGCCCATCATCGCGATCCGCTTGGGGGTTTGAGGCTCACCGAAGACGATTTTCGATGGGCAACCGAGGCTTTGGCGGAGGTTGCGCGCCGCCATGCAAACGGACGAATCGTATCGATGCTTGAAGGCGGATATGATCTACAGGGACTTGCGCAATCAGTCGCAGCGCATGTCA
The DNA here is from genome assembly GCA_035547255.1 of Hyphomicrobium sp. GTDB lineage: Bacteria > Pseudomonadota > Alphaproteobacteria > Rhizobiales > Hyphomicrobiaceae > Hyphomicrobium_B. The sequence continues at coordinate 43,176 of DASZVX010000051.1, read as the reverse complement.
CCGCGTTGATGCAGGCCGGGGCCTGAGTAGAAGAGGCTACGACCAACACGATAGAGCCGCAGGGCAGGATTTATGAGCGCACCAAAAGCACCGGCGAAGACGTTCGACGATATCAAGGATATGGCGTTCGAACGCGCCCTGAAAGAACTCGAAGCCATCGTCGGGCGGCTTGAACGCGGCGACGTCGATCTTGAGGAAAGCATTGCGATTTATGAGCGCGGAGAAGCCCTTCGCGATCATTGCGACCGGCTTCTGAAGGCTGCTGAGGCGAAAGTCGAAAAACTGACGCTCGGGAACGATGGCACGCCGAAAGGAACTACTCCACTCGATAAGGACAACGGCACGCCGTTTTAGCGGTCGCAGCCAGACGGGTGTGTGGATATTTGCCTTCACTGCGGCACGCCCGCGCACTATTGATCTGTTAGGCGCCACCTGTTGGGGCGTACAACCATAAGCGCTATGAATGGTGGTGCGTCCCGCCATTCGTCATCTTTGGATTGTGGTGATCCGCAGTCCGCCCGTCGCATTAGGGTTCAATCAGTGAGCAAGACACCGTTACTCGACCGCGTTCGAACTCCTCATGAGCTTCGTCAGCTTTCGGAAGATCAGCTTCCGCAACTGGCCGATGAACTGCGGACTGAGATGATTGACGCCGTTTCGGTCACAGGGGGCCATTTGGGTGCCGGGCTCGGTGTCATCGAGCTGACGGTAGCTCTGCACTGGGTCTTCAATACCCCCGAAGACCGTTTGATCTGGGACGTCGGACATCAGGCCTATCCGCATAAGATTTTGACTGGGCGAAGGGATCGTATTCGAACGCTGCGGCAAGCAGGCGGTCTATCGGGTTTTACGAAGCGCGACGAAAGCCCTTACGATCCATTCGGCGCGGCGCACTCTTCGACTTCGATTTCAGCAGCGCTCGGGATGGCCGTGGCGCGCGATCTCGGCGGAGGATCGAACAATGTCGTCGCGGTGATCGGCGACGGCGCGATGAGCGCCGGCATGGCCTATGAGGCATTGAACAACGCCGGCGCACGCGACGAACGGCTGATCGTCATTCTGAACGATAACGATATGTCGATTGCGCCGCCGACGGGCGCGCTTTCGGCGTATCTGGCGCGCGTAACGTCAAGCGGCACGTATCTTCACCTCAGGGATTACGCCAAGCAGCTCGCCAAGATGCTGCCGAAGCAGTGGGAGCGGCGGGCTGCGCGCGTCGAGGAATATACGCGGCACATCTGGCAAGGTGGCGCCTGGTTCGAGGAGCTCGGCTTTTATTACGTCGGCCCCATCGACGGGCACGATTTCAATCAGCTTCTCCCGGTTCTGAAAAACGTTCGCGATACCGAGCAGGCGCCTATTCTCGTCCATGTCGTGACGAAGAAGGGCAAAGGCTACGCGCCCGCCGAAGCGGCGGACGACAAGTATCACGGCGTCAACAAGTTCAACGTCATCACCGGCGCGCAGGTGAAGCCGAAGCCCAATGCGCCGAGCTACACCAAGGTCTTTGCCGATAGCCTGATTGCGGAAGCACGAAAGGACGAGCGCATCGTAGCGATTACGGCTGCCATGCCTTCGGGTACGGGCCTCGATCATTTCGGCCAGGAATTCCCCGACCGCACGTTCGACGTCGGTATCGCAGAACAGCATGCCGTGACGTTCGCGGCCGGACTGGCGACGGAGGGCTATAAGCCCTTCGCGGCGATCTATTCGACATTCCTGCAGCGCGCCTACGATCAGGTGGTGCACGACGTTGCAATTCAAAAGCTGCCGGTGCGATTTGCTCTCGACCGCGCCGGGCTCGTCGGCGCCGACGGAGCGACGCATGCAGGCTCGTTCGATGTGGCGTATCTCGGATGTCTGCCGGACTTCGTCATCATGGCGGCTGCGGATGAAGCAGAGCTCGTCCATATGGTTGCGACGCAAGCACAGATCGATGATCGGCCGAGCGCGCTTCGCTATCCGCGCGGAGAGGGCGTCGGCGTAGATCTGCCGCAATTTGGCGTGCCGCTCGAAATCGGCAAGGGGCGCATCGTTCGCGAAGGTTCGAAGGTGGCGCTGCTGTCGCTCGGAACGCGCTTGGCAGAATGTCTGAAGGCTGCAGATCAGCTTGCGACGTTTGGGTTGTCGACGACGGTTGCGGACGCGCGTTTTGCAAAACCCTTGGATGGGAATCTTATCCGCGATCTTGCCTTACATCACGAAGTTCTCGTCACGGTCGAGGAAGGATCGGTCGGGGGCTTCGGCAGTTACGTTCTGCAATTTCTTTCGGAGCATGGGCTCCTCGACAGAGGCTTGCGCGTTCGGACGAAGGTTCTTCCCGACATCTTCATCGACCACGGGAAGCCCGAAGCGATGTACGAAGATGCGGGGTTGAACGCTTCGGGGATCGTGCAGACGGTCTTCGCCGCACTCGGCCGTGCCGACGTAATCGGGGAGCGTGCGTAAGGGACGGTTACGCACGCAAGCTTCAGGGGAAGAGACACATGCATCCGGCTATAAGCCTCATGGCGCGAGTTCTGATGTCGGCGATTTTTCTAAACGCTGGGTACGGCAATATAACTGCCTATGCAGGGACGCAGGCTTATATGCAGCAACATGGGTTGCCCGGCACATTGCTACCGGCTGTCATCGCGCTCGAAATCGTGGGCGGGCTTGCTGTCCTGCTTGGTATCGGAGCCCGCTACGCGGGATTTGCGCTGGCGATCTTCTGTCTGGCCGCTGCTACGATTTTCCACAACGATTTCAATGACCAAGAGCAGACGACGAACTTCATGAAGAATCTCGCGATGGCCGGCGGTTTCCTGCTGCTGTTCGCCAACGGCTCCGGCCGCTATGCGGTGGTGCCCGACTGACGCCGGGCTTCGCTGCCAATCTCTCTCTACTTTACCGTAATGGTGACGACTGAGGATTCCACCGGCGGATTGGTCGGAATGTGGTTTTTGTCGCCAAGCAACAGCTGCAGGGTGTGCTTACCCGGCGTCAACTCGACCGTCGCTTCCGTCTGGCCCTTGCCGTAATGGATGTGATGCTCATCTTTCGGAATGGCGGAGTTCAGGTCCGGTAGCGGCGCATCGATGAGCAGATGATGATGGCCGCTGTTCGGCTTGTCTGTACCGGCAGGTACGATGTCGACGCCCTCGGCGCCGAACTTCACGGTCACGGGACTTGAAACGGTCGCGCCATCCGCCGGTTCGATGATGAACACCTTCGCTCCCGCAGGAGCGGGCGTCCGTTCACCATCTGCCAGTGCAACAACAGGAAACGCTAACGCAATGATTGTTGCCGCGATTGCGGTTCTCATGAAATCCCTCCAATTTGTGCCACCCAATCCGAGAGAAATGGGAAGCGAAGCGACCGTATTCAATGATGACGAACCAGAAAACGCCATGCGTCTTGATCTGGAACTCGTAGCGCGCGGACTGGCGCCGTCGCGAGCGCGCGCCCAGGATCTGATCAAGCGCGAATTCGTTTTTGTGGCGGGAAAGCCGTGCAACAAGCCGGCATTCGAGGTTGCGCCATCCCAGACTGTCGAAATCTCTGCTGAAGCTCCGGGATATGTTTCGCGCGGGGCGGAAAAGCTTGCCGCCGCGCTCGACCGCTTCGGATTCGATCCGGCGAATGTCGTGGCGCTCGATGTCGGTGCTTCGACAGGCGGCTTTACCGAAGTTCTGCTCGAACGGGGCGCCACATGTGTTTTCGCGGTCGATGTCGGCAGTTCGCAATTGCATGAAAAGTTGAAGGCCGATCCGCGCGTGGTTTCGCTCGAGAATTGCGACGCGCGCGAGCTATCGCGAGCCCAGGTGCCGATGCCTGCCGGTGCGATTGTCATCGATGTCAGTTTCATTTCGGTGACGAAAGTTCTGGGAAATATTTTGCCGCTCGCATCGGACAGCGCGTGGCTCGTCGTGCTGGTCAAGCCGCAATTCGAGGTCGGGCGAGAGCGGGTCGGCAGCGGCGGTATCGTTCGTGACGAAGCCGCGCGGCGCGATGCGGTCGACACAGTGCGGGAGTGGCTGTTGAAGCAACCGGGTTGGCGCGTCATCGGCGAAATGGAATCTCCCATTTCAGGCGGTTCTGGCAACGTCGAATATCTGATCGGAGCGCAGCGCAATGTCTGAACAGCGCGAGCTTTTGATTACGCGCCTCGGGGCGCAGGGAGATGGTGTTGCCGAGAGCGAAGGGGCGCCTGTTTTTGTACCGCTTGCGCTTGTCGGCGAACGCGTGATCGCAGAAGTCGATGGCGAGCGCGGGCGATTGCTCCACGTCTTGCAGCCGAGTGCAGAGCGCGTCGCGCCGATCTGCCGGCATTTCGGAACGTGCGGCGGGTGTGCCGTTCAGCACTTGTCGTCGGACGCCTATCGGGCGTGGAAACGCGGTCTCGTTACTTCGGCGTTTGCGTCGCGCGGGCTTGATATTGACGTTGATGAACTGGTCGAGCCGTGCGGGAAACGCCGACGCGCTGTGTTCTCCATCGAGCGCAATGACCGAGGGGTGGCGATCGGTTTCCATGAGGCTCAGTCGCATACGCTGGTTGCGATCGACGAGTGCCCTGTCCTCGAGCCAAAAATTGTCGCGGCGCTTCCGGTGCTCAACGCACTCGTTGCGCCGCTGATTTCCAAGCGCGGTGCACGCTTGACCGTGACGCTGACGAAAGCGGGTCTCGATGTGCTGCTCGATGGCATCGAGCGTCGGTTGACGCCGGATATTCGTAGCCGACTTGCTTCGGGAGCAAGTTCGCTGCAACTGGCGCGGTTCGCCGTCGGCAACGACGTCGTTGTCGAAACGCTGCCGCCGTTTTTCTCGTTCGGAACTGCGGATGTCGTTTTGCCGCCAGGCGGCTTTGTTCAGGCCGTTGCTGAAGCAGAGGCCGAAATGGCGCGGCGCATTCTTACGGCGCTCGGCAAGATCAAGACGGTTGCCGATCTGTTTTGCGGCGTCGGGGCCTTCACGTTTCCGCTCGCCGCCCGCGCCAAAGTTCTGGCATTCGACGGCAATCAGCCGGCCATCGAGGCGCTTAACGCTGCTGCGAAGAAAGCCACCGGTTTGAAGCCGATTACGGCCTGTGTACGCGATCTCTTTCGCGAGCCGTTGTCGCCTTTGGAACTCAACGAGCACGATGCGATCGTTTTCGATCCGCCGCGGGCCGGGGCCGAGGCTCAGGCGCAGCGGCTTGCGAAGTCGAAGGTCAAAACTGTCGTTGCCGTCTCCTGCAATCCGGCGACGCTAGCGCGAGATGCGCGGCACTTGGTGGATGGAGGCTACAAGATCCAATCGGTGACCCCGATAGATCAGTTCGTCTACTCGGCGCACGTCGAGGCGGTTGCCGTCTTCGTGCGCTAGAGCCTTTCCGCTTTCCGCATTTCGCTGAATCGCGGAAAGTCTCTAGCTTTTGGTTTTGTCGTGCTTCTTATCGGAAAACCGGTTCCCACTTTTCCGGAAGCACTCTATGCGCCTGTCTGACCGCGATGGCGCAGGAAATGATCGGCGAGGACAATCGCCATCATGGCTTCGCCGACCGGGACGGCGCGGATGCCGACGCAAGGATCGTGGCGACCCTTCGTGACGATTTCAGTCTCGTGGCCTTGCGTGTCGATCGTTTTGCGCGGTGCCAGGATCGACGACGTCGGCTTGACGGCGAATCGGCAGACGATCGGCTGCCCCGTTGAAATGCCGCCGAGGATACCGCCCGCATGGTTCGATAAGAAAACGGGCTTGCCGTCGTTTCCGATGCGGATTTCGTCGGCGTTCTGTTCGCCAGTCAGTTCCGCTGCGGCCATGCCTGCGCCGATCTCGACGCCTTTGACGGCATTGATCGACATCATCGCGCTGGCGAGATCCTGATCGAGTTTGCCATAGAGGGGTGCGCCCCACCCTGCAGGCACGCCTTCGGCGATCACTTCGACGACGGCGCCGATGGACGAGCCGGCTTTCCGGATTTTGTCGAGGTAATCGGCCCAGAGCTCCGCGGCTTTTTTATCGGGCGAAAAGAACGGATTCGCTCCAACGTCGTCCCAGTTCCAGTTGCCGCGGTCAACCTTATGCGGCCCGATCTGCACGAGCGCACCGCGAATTTTGACGTCACCAAGAACTTTTCGGGCAACGGCTCCTGCCGCAACGCGGGATGCTGTTTCACGTGCCGAAGAACGGCCGCCGCCGCGATAGTCGCGGATTCCGTATTTAGCGTCGTACGTAAAATCCGCATGCCCCGGACGGTATTTGTCTTTGATGTCGCCGTAGTCCTTCGAGCGCTGATCGGTATTCTGGATTTCGAGCGCGATCGGCGTGCCGGTGGTGACCGGTTTGCCGGAGGCATCGTTGAAGACGCCGGACAGGATCCTTACGGCGTCGGCTTCCTGGCGCTGGGTCGTGAAGCGCGATTGGCCCGGCCGCCTGCGGTCGAGATGGACCTGGATGTCGCCTTCGTCGAGCGGAATGCCGGGCGGGCAGCCATCGACGATCGCGCCGATCGCGGGGCCGTGGCTTTCGCCCCACGTGGTTACGCGAAACAGATGGCCGAAGGTGTTGTGAGACATCGCCTGATCATTCGCTCGAAAATGAGCCCTCCGCGCATCGACTTCGGTGGCTCTGCAACGATTGTGTTGCCGGGTTGCGTCACAGAACTTCTTAGGAGCGACGAGGTGAGGCAGCAAGCCCACATCGCCTGTAAAGCGCGTGACAAGTCCCGGCGACGCAGATTAACTCAGCCGCAGTATGCGTTCGTCAATGGATCCGCCACGCTTGTGAAACATGACGATTAACGTTCGTACCTTGTATCCGTATTTTGCCTGCAACTCGGCCGAGCACGCGACCGCTGCCTGAACGCAGCCCGCGTCGTATCGATGGATCGCACGTTCCAGGACAAGCATGCGGAGTTAGTCCTTTTCGCAAGAAGAGGGCGGTACTTCGGTCGTGCGTTTCAAAAGACCGTTCCTCCCGGATTTGAGCATCCGTGGTCGAGGGGTCTTTCATTATGCGTCCGTCATTGGACGACGAAGAGCCGGAGAGCCGCTTCTCCGGCTCTTTTGCATTCAGGGCTTCAGCCTAGAGCCAATCCATCGCGCCGTCGCGGAGGAGCAGGATTTTATCCTGCGGCACGTCGAGGAACGGAACGAGGTCAGGGTCGATCCCGAGGAGGGCTCCGCGGGCGACCCGGCTGACACCACCGTGCGTGACGGCGACCGTATCGCGTTCGAGTCCTTCGAGCCACGCTGCGATGCGCTGTTGTAGATCGCAGTAGCTTTCGCCTCCGATCGGCTGCCAGCCGAAGGGATCGGACGCCTTGCCCGCGACCCCTGCGGGATCTTTCTCCGAAAGTTCGGAAGCGAGTTCTCCTTCCCAGTGGCCGTAGCTCAGCTCTAGGATGGCTGGGTCGGTGCGATAGCCATCGGCTTCCAGGCCGAGCGCCGCGAGAATGAGCTGCATCGTCTCGACCGCACGTTCGAGCGGGCTTGAAACGAAATCGGCCGCAGCGAGGCCGGGCATCCGGGATTTCAAAACGTCGCCCTGGCGCCGGGCCTGGACGCGGCCCGTATCATTCAGGGGAATGTCGCGCTGGCCCTGGTATCGGGAATCCCTGTTCCAGTCGGTTTGACCGTGGCGGATGAGATAGAGCGTCAAACCGGGCTTTAAACGTGCTGTCGCGGCGCGCCCGCTCAAGTCTCATCGCTCTTCACGACCGTAATGTCGGGAGCGTCCTCGTTCTTCATGCCCTGGATGTGGTAGCCACTGTCGACATGGTGGACTTCGCCCGTCACGCCGCGGGACATATCGGATAGGAGGTAGAGTCCCGCGCCTCCCACGTCTTCGATCGAGACGTTACGGCGAAGCGCCGAGTTATATTCGTTCCAGCGCAGAATGTAGCGGAAGTCGGCGATACCGGCGGCCGCCAGCGTCTTGATCGGTCCGGCCGAGATTGCGTTGACGCGGATGCCGGTGCGTCCAAGGTCGGCCGCAAGATAGCGCACGCTCGCTTCGAGAGCCGCCTTGGCGACGCCCATCACGTTATAGTGCGGCATCACCTTTTCAGCGCCGTAGTAAGTGAGCGTCAGCAGCGAGCCGCCATCCGGCATCAGCTTCTCGGCGCGCTGGGCGAGTGCCGTGAACGAATAGCATGAGATCAGCATGCTCTGCGTGAAGTTCTTCTCGGTCGTATCGACGTAACGGCCATCGAGCTCGTTCTTGTCGGAGAAGGCGATGGCATGCACCAGGAAGTCGAGGCGGCCCCATTCCTTCGCAAGCGTTTCAAAGACGGCGTCGATCGAGGTTGCGTCGGTGACGTCGCATGGCAGAACCAGCTTCGTCCCAAGTTCCGCGGCCAGCGGCGCGACCCGCTTCTTCAATGCATCGCCTTGATAGGTCAGCGCGATTTCGGCGCCTTGTGCGGCGCAGGCCTTGGCGATGCCCCAGGCGATCGATCGATTGTTGGCGACGCCCATAATCAGACCGCGTTTTCCGGCCATCAACTGGCCCGCGGCTGCGGACGTGTTCGCCTGTGACCCCGCCATGGGCTCAATTTCCTTGAATAATTAGGTTTTCTGATGGGTGTGGGCTGGCGCGCATCCTACACAAATGCGTTTGCCGGTCCAGATGCTGAGGGCACACGCATGCGCGGCGATTGGCCCGGGGGAGGGGACGCAGGTAGCGCCCCCCGCGATATCGGGTAAGCCGCGGAATTAGCAGATGTTTTTCAGTGCGCCAGAACCTCGACCTCTTTGCCGGAGAGCTTCGGACGGTCCGAACCCGAGATCCGCCCATCATCGATCGTGACGATGCGGTCGGCGTATTGCAGGGTCCGGTGATCGTGGGTGACCGCGAGGACGGCGCGCCGCGTGTCCTGTGCAACTTTTGCCAACAGCTCCATGACCGCCATGCCGTTCTTGGCGTCGAGCGCGGCCGTCGGCTCGTCGGCCAGGATGACGGACGGCGATCCGGCAAGGGCGCGGGCGATCGAGACGCGTTGCTTCTCGCCGCCTGACATTTTTGACGGCATGGCGTTAATGCGGTGACCGAGGCCGACAGATTCGAGGGTTTCGGCGGCTTGGTCGTAGGCGTCGGGACCTTTGAGGTCTCTGAGATCCAGCGCCAGCATCACGTTCTCGACTGCCGTCAGCGTCGGCACGAGGTTATACGACTGAAACACGAAGCCGATGTGCTTACGCCGCAGGTTGGCGAGTTCTTCCGTGTTCATGTTCTGCGTCTTGAAGCCGGCAACCGTCAGCTTGCCTTCGGTCGGCGACAGGATGCAGCCGAGGATCGACAGCAGCGTCGTCTTGCCGGAGCCCGACGGGCCCATCAGCAGGGTCAGCTCGCCGGTGTGGAGCTGCAGGTCGATGCCCTTCAGAGCCTTGATCTCGTTCGGCGCCGTGCCGAGCACCTTCACGATGCCCTCGGCTTCCAGGATGACCTTGCTGTTCATTGGCGTGGACATTGTTGGTCTCCGACCTAGCGGCTGAATACGGCGGCCGGATCAATCCGGACGACTTTGATGATGGCGCTGATAGCTGCGAATGTGCACATTCCGATGGTGACCGCGAACAATCCGCCCGCAAGTTCAGGGGTCATGATGACAGTCAGCTTGGTGTCCTGGGCCCCTCGGATCGCCAGCATCGCCAGGATCATGCCGAGCACATAGCCGATGAGACCCGACAATACAGCCTGCATCAAGATCACTTTTACGATGTAGCCGGCACCGGCTCCAAGTGCGCGCAGCGTCGCAAACTCGTTGATATGGTCCTTCGTGCTCGAATAAAGGGTCTGGGCGACGATGACGACACCGACGATGAGGCCAAGGAGCGCACCTGCGATCAAAGCCGCGCCGGCACCCGTCTGGAACAGCCAGTAGTTCTGGCTGCGCTTGCGAAATTCATCCTGGGTCAGGACTTCGGTATCGGGGAGACGTTGCTCGATTTCGGCGCGCACCTTCTCGATATCGGCACCGGAGGCCAGCGTCACGCGCTGATATGAGGCCTGGTCTTGTTCGGCGCCTGAGAGGCGGCGCGCTTCCTCGATCGACGTGAAGACGAACGGCAACGTCGTGAACGAGCGGATCCCCTTCGTCGTCGCGACAAGCTCGACCGACGCGCCGTTGATTTCGGCATGCTGGCCGAGGCCGTTGACGCCGAGGTCCGGGAAATAGCTCTGATCGATCGCGACGGTATCGGGAGCTTCGAGCGCTGCGCGGCTGCCTTTGACAATGTTCCAGGGAAGCGCCTTCGGGCTATCGCCTGCGGTGCCGATCAAAAGGATCGTATTCCTGCCGCCCTGCGGTTTGCGCCAGCTCGCGAAGGAAACGACCATGTCTTCGGAATTTTCGACGCCGGGAGTCGAGAGAACCATGTGACGCTCGCGGCCTGAGAGGAATGAGGGATCATCATAGCTTTTCGTGCCGAGCGGGATGACCCAGAGATCAGCCGGCGCGGCGTCGATGATCGCCGAAATCTTGTTTTGCGAGCCGAGGTAGATGCCCGACTGAACGGCGACGAGAACGACGGAAAAGACGATGCCGACGATCGTGACGAAGAAGCTCATCCGATCATGGAAAAGATTGCGATAGGCGAGCTTCATCACCATCGGGATCGGACGCCGACGCGATTGTGTGCGCTTTGAAACCGTCCGCCGTGCGCTCACTCCGGCCGGTATGCTGACTGCGAGTTCCATGATCTGTCCTCCTCCCTGAGGGCGTTGGCCGGTATCAATGACGAGTGCTGTTTGATCGAAGGTGGCCGAAAGCGGTTGCCGCTTTCGGGCCGTGTTCATTCGTTGCAGGGAACGTCGACCAAGCCCGCGATCGCTGCCGAGTACCGGCGGCAAACCTGCTTTACCTCGGACGTTACTTTCTTGAGGTCGGCCGTTTCGTCAGTCGGCGTCTTGTCAGCGGTCGCGACCTTGTCGGTCTTAGTCGTGTCCGTCTTGATCGTGGCGGTCTTGGCCATGTCCGTTGTCGTCGTAGCCGGGGCTGGGCTTGCTGCCGTAGTCGATCCGGTCGTGACTTCGCTCGCTTTTGCGAGTTCGGTCGTTGTGGCAGGATCGCTGGCGAGCTTGTCTTCGAGTTTTGCAGTCTTAACGGGCGCCGAAGCCGGCTTCACACTTGCAACATCGATCTTGCGCGGGCGCTTGATCTTGCGGACCGGAGCGGCTTCGGCCTGATAAACGCGGCGTGCGCGACGTTCTTTGGCGCAATGGCGATCGTATCCTCCGCCTAAGTAGCTCTGGTTGGGATGGGCGACGAAGGAACCGAGCGGGAAGCCGAAGCCGACGCGAATGCCACCGGCGTTTGCAGCGCTGGTCAATGTCGTGCCGGCCAACAGTGCGGCGGCGAGTGCGAGCGTGGTCTTCGTCATTGGAGCCTCCTAAAGGCCTGAAGCTGGTTCTTGTTGATCTCGATGCCGGTCCTCACCGGCGATGGCTGCAGATTGCCTTTTCCGTGCCGCCTGCGCTGTTCCTGCCGGAACACGAGAATGGGCGTTTCAATTTTTTATTTTCACCTTCAATATCAATTACTTAGGCGGCAGATATTTTGCCGACGGTTGCGTCCTCGCCGCGTGCGTCCGCCGGAATCCCGAGGAGGTTGGCGACGAAGCGGTCGATGGCTTCGACGACGAGATGGCGCTGCCGGTCGACGGTGACGACGTGATAGCAGTCGTCCAACACCTCGAGATCGACGGGGCCGCCCAGGCTGTCTCGGAGATAGGTCGCGTTGCTCATCGCGGCGTAGTCGTCTTCGAGTGGGTGAACGATCAGTGTCGGCTGGCGGACGTAGGCAACAAGCTTTCGGACTGCGCTCACCATCTTCCGGTGCTCGAACACGGCGCCGCCGGGGGTCGCAGGATTGCCGGCTTCAGCGCTGCCGCGTGAGGCCCGCGCTCTCTGAATGAAATCGCGGATCCGCTCGTCCTTGATGCCGTGCGGATTGTGGTGCGGAAAGCTGAAGAGATTCGCGAACCACTTGAAGCGGACCAGCCGGAAGAGGCGCGCGTACCACGGGATCATCCAGCCGTTGAGCCAAAGCGTCGGCGCGAGCAGTGTCGTTGCGTTGACCTTCGTCGGATTCTTTGCGGCAAGCAGGACAGCGAGAACGGCGCCCGCCGACAGTCCGCCTGCGATGACGACGTCGCATTCCTTTTTCAGATCATCGAGAGCCAGCTCAGCGCTGCGATACCAGTCGGTCCATGAGGATGCTTTCAACTCATCCTCGCTGCCGCAGTGTCCGGCGAGAGTTGGGCAGTGGACGGTGTATCCTTGTTTGGCGAGGCCGCTCGCGACGAAGCGCATTTCAACCGGCGTTCCGCAGAGCCGGTGAAGCAGCAGGATACCGACCTTTCCGCCTTTGATTTTGAAGCTCGCGTCCGTCGCCATCAGTCGCCTCTTGGATGCATGTTTGTTCGATGGTGTAAGGATTAATCGCACTATCCGTTCATGGCAGTTCCGCCTGTGACACGGGGTGTGTCACGCGGCGGTTTGCATCGGCAGCGCTGCGAAGACTGGCTGATGTGCTGGTGGACGTGAGGTGTCGGTTGCTGCATCAATTGCGCTCAGCAATCTTTGAGCGCTGAATCCGAAGCGCGTGTTGAGACGTTGCTCCGAGGCTGCGGCGATTGCCGCGGCGATCACCTTGAAGCCGCGTTCGATCAGCATGTCCTTGAGGCGGCGCGCTGCGAATACATCGACGAGGGCGCGAAACCGGAGCGCGACGGCGAGCCGTGCACCGGCGTCGCTTTTGACGTCGGACCAGAGGTTGTCTTCAAGCTCGCGGAGTTCGCGTTCGCTGAGGCCCTTGAGCAGGGCAAGTCCTTGGCCATTTGCAATCAGCATCTGCATCGGACGGTTGAGGTCCGATGCTCTGACTGGCGGGACGTCGGTCGGATCGAGCCTGGCAATCATGGTGCATCTCCCTCCGTTCTCTATCAGAGGGCAACGCCGCCGAACGCCATCCACGGCGATCCGGCGAGCACGATGATTTCTCGGGCTTTCAAATCGCCAAGCTTGAAATGGACCTCGTGGCCTTCGAGGTCGTCGCGGCGATTGAGAATTTCGGTGCGTTTGAAGCGATAAGCGTGGCCGTCTTCCGCCGCGATGATTCCGACGCCAAGATCGCTGCGGAATTTCTTGATTTCTCCGTACATCGTTTCTCTCCTTGTGAGAACGTTCGAGGACGCTTTTTCGTCCGACGCTTATTCATGCGGAGAGTTTGTCGATGGCGCTGTTCCTGCCGAGACAGGTTTATTGCGTATACGGATCAATTTGCGATTTTGATCGCGCGAAACCGCCGGATGCGGGCGGCATTAAAAACGCGACGGGGAGGAGCCGGAATGGGGCCGCATGCCCACGTCCGCGCTCCTCCCCGTACCAGGACCGGCGGCAGCTCCGCTAAGGAGGACGCGCACCGCCGCTGGCCTGTTCGATTTCCGTCAGAGGCCGCCAGCAAACATCGTCTTGTCTGTCGTCTCTGACGGCATTTCGTTTTCACCCGTCATTTGAAAAAAGCGTCGGCACGCATGCCGGGCAGCAGCGGAGGATTGCCTTCAAGATCGATCGTGACCGGCAGTACTTCGACATCCATCGGACGGCGTGCGCCGCGCAGCGCGAACTGCGGAGATGTCAGCGACGGCGCAAGTTCCGCGACCGTGCCTTCGAACTCCTTACCCGGGTAGGCATTGCTCTTGACGACGACCTTGCCCCCGACCTTGATCTTTGAGACGTCGATCTCATCGACCTCGGCTTTGAGGCGCACGACCGACATGTCTCCGAGCATGGCGAGTGTCTGATCGGGCGACGGGGCGACCATCTCGCCAGCCTTCGCGGGAAGCTGCAAAATAGTGCCGCTGACGGGCGCAAGAATGCGCGTTTTCTCAAGCAGGGCTTCGGCAACTGCCACGTCGGAGCGTGCAGCCTGCAGAGCAGACTCGAGCCGATTGGGAGCCGGGATATTCGGCTTGGACTGTGCCTTGGCGTATTCGGAGCGCTCTTTCTGCAGCTTGTCCTTGGCTTTGGCGAGGTCATCGCGGGCTCGGGCAACGCGCTCGGCATTGCCATTCCCTTCGCGGCGCGCCTGAAGCTCGTATTCCAGTTCGAAATGGGCATTCGTCAGAGCGCGTTCGGCAGTGAATACATTGTCCTCGGCAGCGCGGAGATCATCACGAGCCTTGTCGAGAGGCTGCGCATCGCGTTCGCGTTTGCGCGAGGCGACCTCTGTCTCTGCGGCCTGAAGGCGGGCGCGGGCTTCATCATCGTCAAGGCGGATCAGGAGTTCACCTTCTTCAACTTTGTCGTTCTGCTTGACGGCGACTTCCGCGATCCGGCCAAGCAATGCCGATCCTACGCGAACGGTGCCGGACTTTGGCTCGATGCGGCCGGGTGCTGCGGCCGCCCAGTCAACTCTCGGCGTGGCGGCCTCGGCCTTCAACGTGTCGTCGGTTTTTGAACCGAGCAAATCGCTGTGCGAGAGGTTGACGGCGCCGAAAGCGCCGACCCCTGCCGCAACGATGGCGAACAGCGAAAGCTTCAAAAAAATTCTGCGCTTCGGGCGGTCATAGGTTTCGTCTGCGCTCATGATTTGATCCTCCTTAGGGATTTCACTGAGCATCGACGTACAGGTCTTGGTTTGGCTTCGCTGTTTCGGGCGGAACAAGTTAGGTGTCCTGCAAGAAATGTTCTGCCGCGCGTAGAAAATAAAAAGGGCTCCGGGGATTGCCCGAAGCCCTTTTTCTAGGCGTTGGTGGAATGCGCTTGCGTAAAGTTACTGACACATCTCGCGCAGCGTCCATCCGACGATCTTGCAGCTTTCAGTGCCGTTGGCATTGACGAAGCACTTGCGGTTCGGGAGGCGCTGATAATCGCAGTAGTAGTTGCCCGAATGACCGGAATAGCCGTGCATGGGCTTTGCGAATTGATAGTCTTGGACGAAAACTTCCTTGGCACCTCCGCCGGCGTAGGCGGCGGACCCTGAAACGGCCAATGCGCCGGCGAGTGTCGCGACTGCTGCAAGGGCGGTGAAAGCGGTGTTGAACAATGCCATCTTGAATTCCTCCTTTTGGGCCCAAGGCCTCGAGCTCATTTCCTGGAGGTAGCTTTAAGAGCGTCGGGAGGCGGCGACTGTTCCGGCTGGAACAGGGCACGGCGGACGTTTCGACGACGGACGCAAGCGAGAATTTATTTGCGGCAAGCAGCGTGATCGTTGGCGGCTTTGAGTATAGCCTGTTTCCGTTGATGCTTCTGCTCACAAACGATCCGAAAGTGATTTAACGATGCGAAAGCTCTGGTCGATGATTGTCAGCCTTGTTGCGATGTGGACCGCGGCTCCGAGCGTTGCGTCGTCGAATCCGGTGAAGGGCTTGGCTTACGATTTCGAGTTCACAGGGATCGACGGCAAGCCGCTGCCGCTTGCGACCTGGCGGGACAAGGTTCTGCTGATTGTCAACACGGCATCGTTCTGCGGCTATACGAAACAATACGCAGGTCTGCAGGAGCTTTGGATGCGTTATGAGAAGGCGGGCCTCGTCGTCATCGGCGTCCCCTCGAATGATTTCGGCGAGCAGGAGCCGAAGTCCGAGGGCGAGATCAAGACGTTCTGCCAGGGTGCCTTCGGCGTGACGTTTCCGCTGACGTCAAAGCAGCATGTCGTCGGCCGGGAGGCTCATCCCTTCTATAAATGGGCGGCGGAGGCGATGGGTCCGGCGGGCGTTCCGAACTGGAATTTCCATAAGTATCTTGTCGGCCGGGATGGCCGACTGCTGCGGTCGTTCTCCACCAAGCTCCCGCCGGAGTCGGCCGAGATCACCGGCGCGATCGAGAAAGCGCTGGCGGAGCCGGTTTCAGCGGCCGGTGTCGTGCAGAACTAAATGCGTCGGGTAATTTACCGCGCCGGGCCCGTCTCGACGGGCAAGCCGTTTTCCTGGCCCCACTCGGCCCAGCTGCCATCGTAGACAGCGGCGTTGGTCTGGCCGAGGACGGCCAATGCCAAAGCCAGCATCGATGCCGTGACGCCCGATCCGCAGGTCGTTACGACCGGCCGCGAAACGTCGATGCCGACGTTCTTGAAGAGCTTGCCCAACTCCTCCTCTGACTTGAACGTGCCGTCGGCGTTGAGAAGGCTCTGGGAGGGGACGTTCTTCGAGCCGGGGATGTGGCCGCTGCGAAGGCCCGGCCGGGGCTCCGAATCGCGACCTTCGAACCGAGAAGCTGGACGCGCGTCCACGATCTGCGTGCCGGATTTTGTGAGCAGAGCCTTCATTTCATCGAGATCGCGGATGATCTCGGTATTCTGTAGGGGGGTGTAGTGGCGCTCGGAGCGCGGTGCCGGCGGACCATCTTCAAGCGGCCGGCCTTCAGCCTTCCACTTGCGCAGCCCGCCGTTCAAAACCGCGACGTCCTGGTGGCCCATGGCCCTGAACGTCCACCAGACGCGGGCGGCCGAGAAGATCCCGGACGTATCGTAGACGACGATGCGGGCGCCGTCGCCGACGCCCATTTTCTTCATGCGCGAAGCGAACTTGACGGTCGACGGCAGCATATGAGGAAGCGACGACTTCTCATCCGAAAGATCGTCGATATCGAAGAACAGCGCTCCGGGGATATGCTCGGCGAGGTATTCTTTTTTTGCGTCGCGGTTCGCCGTTGGGAGGTGCCAGCTGCCGTCGAGGATGATCAGGTCGGGAGAGGACAAGTGGCTCGCGAGCCAATCCGTTTCGACGATCCAATTTTTGGCAGACTTCGGCAAGGAGCACCCCGTAGCTTGAGTTCGATGGAAGATATTTCCGGCAGCTCAGAGCAGATAGGCAAATCCCAGGCGCGTCGCAAGTTGCTGACGACGCGAAAAATCGGGCCGACGCTTGGCGATTGAACATAATTCAATTCCCCAGGCGGGCGAGTGCGATGGTGGGACGCCTCCGTTCAGGAGGTCCGCGTCATTCTTGCTTGCACGTTTGTTTGTCTGAACGAGATATGGCGGCGCGTCCTGGTCCGGCGCAGAGATCCCACCGGGCCCCACCTATGAAGGCGGGTATTGCGATGTTTTTCAAGATCATCGCCTCCTTGCTGACGGCTGTACTTGGGTATTTTGTGATTCAGAATGATTTTGATCTGAACCAGGCCCAATTTTTTCCTGCTGCTGCACGCATCCGCTATTTTAAGCTACTTGATCCTTGTGCGGCCAACTGACCGCAAACCATGTGGTCGGGACTCTAACCTTGGCGGCCGAATTTTCTTCATTTCTGCATTGTTTTCGGGGGCGCTCTTGCGTATGACAGCGGCTTCCCCGCCGCTCGTGTGCCGGACGCTCTCTGCAACAGCAGGACACTCGCGCCATTGGCCGAGGGATTTCTGGATGTTTGCGGTCGCTTTATGCTGCCCGTAACCAACGGTGCCGCAGATGGCGGGAAAGGTGAGGTCGTAACGTCTTCAGCGGGCGTGGCGGAACTGGTAGACGCACTGGATTTAGGTTCCAGCGGCGCAAGTCGTGGGGGTTCAAATCCCTCCGCCCGCACCAGCGCGGCGCCTTCCGGCGTCGTCTGAGCTTTGTAGACGAGACGGTGCCTCCCTAGATATTTGTCGATCGACGAGGATTGGCGCGAAGGCGCCGACCTCCAATCAGGAAACGGACGATGCAGGTCACTGAAACAGCGAGAGACGGATTGAAGCGCACCCTACAGGTGGTGGTGGGGAAGGCCGAACTGGGCGAGCGTTTCTCCGAACGGCTCGACGAACTCAAGGACCGCGTGCAGATCAAAGGGTTCCGTCGCGGCAAGGTGCCTTTGGCGCACCTGAAGAAGCTCTACGGCAAGTCGCTGATGCAGGAGGTTCTGGAGCAGACCCTCAACGATACGAGCGCGAAGGCCGTCAAGGACCGGAACGAGCGCCCGGCGCAGCAGCCGAAACTGGAACTCGTCGGATTCGACGACGGCGGCTTCGATCGCGTCGTCAATGGCGAAGCCGATCTCTCCTACAAGATGGATTTCGAGGTTCTGCCTCCCATCCCGGTCGCCGACCTGACAACCTTGAAGCTCGAGCAACTCGTCGCGGACGTCGATGACGCGGCCGTCGACAAGGCCTTAGGCGATCTTGCCGAGCGCAATACGTCATACGAGCCCGAAGAGGGCCGCGTTGCCGGCGAGGACGACCTTGTGACGATGAATTTCGTCGGGCGTATCGAAGGCGAAGCCTTTGAAGGCGGCTCGGGTGAGGGCGCGAGCCTCGTTATCGGCAAGAAGCAGTTCATTCCGGGCTTCGAGGAAGGCGTCGTCGGCATGAAGGCGGGCGACCAGAAGGTCGTCACGGCGACGTTCCCCGAAGACTATCCGATGAAGAATCTGGCCGGCAAAGCCGCCGACTTCGACGTGTCGGTCACGGCTGTCGCGAAGCCCAAGAAGCCGGAAATCGACGAGGATTTCGCGAAGGGTCTCGGCGCGGACGATTTGAAGACGCTGCGCGGTTTCGTCTCCGAGCAGATCAAGCGCGAATACGACCAGGCGTCGCGTGTGAAGCTGAAGCGCGAGATTCTGGACGCGCTCGATAAGGTGCATAGCTTCGAGCTGCCGGCGTCCCTTGTCGATTTCGAATTCAACAATATATGGACACAACTCGAGAACAATCTGAAGGCCGCCAACAAGACGATTGCCGATGAAGGCAAATCCGAGGAGGAGCTGCGCGCGGAATATCGCGGCATCGCCGAACGTCGGGTCCGTCTGGGGCTGGTCATCGGTGAGATCGGCGAGAAGAATAAGTTGCAGGTTTCCCAGGATGAGATGCGCCATGCTCTCGTCGACCAGGCACGCCGCTATCCCGGCCGTGAGAAACAGGTCTACGAATACTACGAGAAGACGCCCGGCGCGCTCAACGAGCTGCGCGCCCCGATCTTCGAAGACAAGGTGATCGACTACGTGATCGCCGAGGCGAAGCCGGTCGAGAAGAAGGTGACACGAGACGAGCTTCTGAAGGCCGTCGAAGAAGCGACCGAAGCTGACGTTTGAGACGAATTTCCGAGTGCCGGAGATCGGCACTCGGACCCGATACGAGACGAAGCGTGCGAGTCTGACCGGTTAGCTCCATCAGCGCTCGCCGGCTGAAATTAGGAAAGACCGAGGCGATGCGCGATCCCATCAACACCGTGACGAACACGTTCTGGCCCATGGTCGTCGAGCAGACAACGCGCGGTGAGCGCGGCTATGATCTGCCGTCGCGCCTGCTGAAAGAGCGCATCATTTTCGTGACGGGTCCCGTCGAGGACCATATGGCGGCATCGATCTGCATGCAGCTCCTGTTCCTCGAGTCCGAGAACCCGAAAAAAGAAATTTCAATGTACATCAACTCTCCGGGCGGCGTGGTGACGGCCGGCATGGCGATCTACGACACGATGCAGTTCGTGAAACCGCCGGTTGCGACGCTATGCATCGGCCAGGCCGCGTCGATGGGCTCGCTGCTGCTTTGCGCGGGTGAGAAGGGCATGCGGTTCGCGCTGCCGAATGCTCGCGTCATGGTACATCAGCCGTCGGGCGGCTTCTCCGGCCAGGCGTCGGATATCGAGCGGCACGCGGAAGACATCATCAAAATGAAGCGCCGCCTCAACGAGACCTATGTGAAGCACACAGGTCAGAGCTACGAGGTAATCGAGAAGACGCTTGATCGCGATTACTTTATGACCGCGGAGCAGGCTCGGGACTTCGGCATTATCGATAAGGTTCTCGAGAGCCGCGACGAGGCCGATGTCGGCGCGCTCGAGCTCAAAGCTCCGGCTGAATGAGTGCAGCAGCAACGCGAAGGCCGTCAAAACGAGTTCTTTCGCCTTGACGCGTTGTCGCGGGTAGAACAAAGGCCGTACAATAAGGGTTTTGGTTACGTGAATTATTAGGGTGAATCGCGGTGTTGCCACATCGTTCACCAACTGTGGCAATACCGCCGCTTGCGAGGCGGGGCCGGGTGCGGTCCATTAATCCAATCTTGATCTGCTGAACGCTAGCGTGTGAGATTGAATCCGTGATTTTACGTCGCCGTAGATCGGCAAATGCCGGGACGTAAACAACGGGCCAAAGCAAGAACATCGGGGCGCCGATGATCTTGCACTGAAAGTGAGAAAACATGGCTCAAGAGAAAAACACTCTCTATTGCTCTTTCTGCGGCAAGAGCCAGCATGAGGTGCGAAAGCTTATCGCCGGACCGACGGTGTTCATCTGCGATGAATGCGTCGAGCTGTGCATGGACATCATCCGCGAGGAGAACAAGAACACTCTCGTCAAATCGCGCGACGGGGTGCCGACTCCGCAGGAGATCTGCAACGTTCTCGACAGCTACGTGATTGGTCAGTTCCACGCCAAGCGCGTCCTCTCGGTCGCCGTTCACAACCACTATAAGCGGCTCAATCACGCGACGAAGAACAACGACGTCGAACTCGCGAAGTCGAACATCCTGCTCGTCGGTCCGACGGGCTCGGGCAAGACGCTGCTGGCGCAAACTCTAGCCCGCATCCTCGACGTGCCGTTCACAATGGCTGATGCAACGACGCTGACCGAAGCCGGCTACGTCGGCGAGGATGTCGAGAACATCATCCTGAAGCTTCTGCAGTCTGCCGACTATAACGTCGAGCGCGCGCAGCGTGGCATCGTCTACATCGACGAGGTCGACAAGATCAGCCGCAAGTCGGACAATCCGTCGATCACGCGCGATGTGTCGGGCGAGGGCGTGCAGCAGGCGCTATTGAAGATCATGGAAGGCACGGTCGCTTCCGTGCCGCCGCAGGGCGGCCGCAAGCACCCGCAGCAGGAATTTCTGCAGGTCGACACAACGAACATCCTGTTCATCTGCGGCGGTGCGTTCGCGGGCCTTGAAAAGATCATCTCGCGCCGTGGTAAGGGGTCGTCGATCGGCTTCTCGGCGCGCGTGACGGGGCCGGACGAGCGGCGCACGGGCGATATCCTGCGCGGCGTCGAACCCGAAGATCTGTTGAAGTTCGGGCTGATCCCGGAATTCATCGGACGCCTGCCGGTCATCGCGACGCTCGAAGATCTCGACGAGGCTGCTCTCGTCCAGATCCTCACCGAGCCTAAGAATGCGATCGTCAAACAATATCAGCGCCTCTTCGAAATGGAGGACGTGAAGCTGACGATCACGCTCGATGCTCTGAAGGCGATCTCGCGCAAGGCCATCGAGCGCAAAACCGGCGCGCGCGGCCTGAGGTCGATCATGGAGGGCATCCTGCTCGACACGATGTACGACTTGCCGACGCTCAAGGGTGTCGAAGAGGTCGTCATCGGCCCCGAGGTCGTCGAGGGCTCGGCGAAGCCGCTTCGGATCTATTCCGACAGAGCCGAGGAGAAGGGCTCCGCGTAACCGTCGCGACAATTAACGCTTGCCGGGGGTCCGCCTCCGGCACTTGTTTGAGGGACCGCGGTCCCCATTTGTTCGGAGGGAGTGGCATCAAGCGCCAGCCGGGGCACTGCCTCCGTAAATCGGCGTATTAGGCTTGGGTCTCACCCCGCGCTCGCGCTTCACGAGAATGCCGACCGTCGCCACAAAAAGGGACGGGAAGCGTGGCTCCTAAGTGGAACGAGCGTGGATCGTACTGGTAGCCCTGAAAGGGGTGCCAGCGCACGGCGATAGGTAGTCAAATGAGCGAAGATAAAAAGACCAGGGAAAAAGCCGTCGGCAAAGAACTCTTTCCGGTTCTGCCGCTTCGGGACATTGTCGTTTTCCCGTACATGGTCGTGCCGCTTTTCGTCGGCCGTGAAAAATCCATTGCGGCGCTGGAAGAGGTCATGCGCGCCGACAAGCAGATCCTGCTTGCTGCACAAAAGAACGCCGGCGACGACGATCCGTCACCAGACGCGATCTATGAAATCGGTACGCTTGCGTCCGTGCTTCAGCTTCTGAAGCTTCCCGACGGAACCGTGAAGGTTCTGGTCGAAGGAAACGCACGCGCCAAGATCACCCGCTATACAGCGAATAGCAGCTACTTCGAAGCTGAGGTCGAACGCGTGGCCGAAGTGCCGGGCGCGAAGGACGAGCTCGAAGCGCTGGCGCGTTCGGTCGTCACGCAGTTCGAAAGCTATGTGAAACTGAACAAGAAGGTCTCGCCCGAGGTTCTGAGCAACGTCGGCCAGATCGAAGACTATGCGAAGCTCGCCGACACGATTGCGTCGCACCTCGCGGTCAAGATTTCCGACAAGCAGGACGTGCTCGAAACCGCCAGCATTTCGGAGCGGCTGGAGCGTGTCTACACGCTGATGGAAAGCGAGATCTCGGTCCTGCAGGTCGAGCGCAAGATCCGTTCGCGCGTCAAGCGCCAGATGGAGAAGACGCAGCGCGAGTACTACCTGAATGAGCAGATGAAGGCCATTCAGAAGGAACTCGGCGACTCGGACGAGCGCGACGACATCTCGGAATTCGAAGAGAAGATCGAGAACACGAAGTTGTCGAAGGAAGCCAAGGACAAGGCGCTGGCTGAGCTCAAGAAGCTCAAGCAGATGTCGCCGATGTCGGCCGAAGCGACGGTCGTGCGCAATTATCTCGACTGGCTCTTGTCGATCCCGTGGGGGATCAAGGGCAAGGTCAAGAAGGACATCGCGGAAGCGCAGACGATCCTCGACCAGGAGCACTATGGCCTCGAGAAGGTCAAAGAGCGCATCCTCGAGTATCTTGCCGTGCAGGCGCGCACCAACAAGCTCAAGGGACCGATCCTGTGTCTCGTCGGGCCTCCCGGCGTCGGCAAGACGTCGCTTGGCAAATCGATTGCGAACGCCACGGGACGCGAATTCGTCCGCATGTCGCTCGGCGGCGTGCGTGACGAAGCGGAGATCCGCGGCCATCGCCGGACCTACATCGGCTCGATGCCGGGTAAGGTCATCCAGTCGATGAAGAAGGCGAAGCGGACGAACCCGCTTTTCCTCTTGGACGAGATCGACAAGATGGGTCAGGACTTCCGCGGCGATCCGGCAGCGGCGCTGCTCGAAGTTTTGGACCCTGAGCAGAACGCGACGTTCAACGATCATTACCTCGAGGTCGACTACGATCTTTCGAACGTGATGTTCGTGACGACGGCGAATACGCTCAACATTCCGCCCGCCCTGATGGACCGCATGGAGCTCATTCGCCTTGCGGGCTACACGGAGGACGAGAAGCTTGAGATCGCGAAGCGCCACCTGATCCCCGAGCAGGTCACTGCGCACGGCCTGGAGCCGGGCGAGTGGACGGTCGAGGACAGTGCGCTCAAGGAAGTCATTCGCCGGTACACGCGCGAAGCGGGCGTCCGCTCGCTCGAACGCGAGATCGCGAAGCTCGCGCGCAAGGCGGTGAAGGAGATCCTGACGTCGTCGAAGTCGTCGATCGTCGTCACGGCCGAGAACGTTCACGACTTCCTCGGCGTGCCGAAGTATCGCTACGGCGAAGCGGAGCTCGAAGATCAGGTTGGCATCGTTACGGGTCTTGCCTGGACCGAGGTCGGCGGCGAGTTGCTGACGATCGAAGGCGTCATGAGGCCCGGCAAGGGCCGCATGACGGTCACCGGCAACCTGCGCGATGTGATGAAGGAATCGATCCAGGCCGCGAACGCTTATGTGCGCTCGCACTCGGTCGATTTCGGAATTCATCCGTCTCTGTTCGAGAAGCGCGACATCCACGTGCACGTGCCGGAAGGCGCGACGCCGAAGGATGGACCTTCTGCCGGTATTGCAATGACGACGGCGATCATCTCCGTGCTCACCGGCATCCCCGTTCGCAAGGATGTGGCGATGACGGGCGAGATCACGTTGCGCGGTCGCGTGCTGCCGATCGGCGGGCTCAAGGAGAAGCTCCTTGCGGCGCTGCGCGGCGGCATCAAGACGGTCATCATTCCGGAAGAGAACGCCAAAGACCTGGCGGAGATTCCGAGTGAGGTGCAGACCAAGATGGACATCGTTCCGGTTTCCAAGCTGGAAGAGGTCTTGAAGGTCGCGCTCGTCAGGATGCCGGAGTCGATCACTTGGGATGAGGCCGCGGAAGCGGAAGCTCTCGAGGCGAAAGACGCGGATAAGACCGGCTCGCGCGTCACGGCGCACTGAGTTCCGATTGCCGAAATATTAGACTTAATTTTTGCCCCTGTGCGTCAAACGCGCAGGGGCGCTTATTATGTTAAATTCGAGCACTTTGATGCGCTTTTGTCCGGAAATACGGGCGTTTTCCGCTTGACGGGCGTATGGATTGGGCGCTTCTACCGGGCAATGCACGGCCGATAACTCCCCCTTTATGGCCGTCCCGGGGTTTCATCCCCGATGCACTCAATCCCCGACACTAGAGGACTGATGAGATGAGCAAGAAAGATTTGATCGACGCCGTCGCAAGAGACTGCGAGCTGACCAAAGAGAAAGCCAGCGGCGTCGTCGATGCTGTGCTCGCGCACATTCGCGAGGCCATGAAGGAAGGCCACGAGGTGCGTATCCCGGATTTCGGCACGTTCAAGGTCGCTGCCCGCAAGGCGCGCGAAGGCCGTAATCCTGCGACCGGAATGACGATTCAGATTCCCGCGTCGCGCGTGCCGAAGTTCACGCCCGCGAAGGGTTTGAAGGACGCACTGAACTAAGGGCCCGTTGTCCGAAATTGCAGGCGCGCCCACTCGCGGCGCGCCTTGCTGTTTTGGGGCGCGGCGGATGCGTGACGGGCGCGGGCTTCATCGGGAGCGGTGTGGCGCGGAGCATGTGCCGCTATTCGCTTGTTAGGGCCCGCGAGCGCGGCTTCACGGCGGTGCAATTCAATTTCGTCGTATCGAGCAACACGCGTGCCGTGCGTCTTTGGCAGGACTTCGGGTTCGAAGTGGTCGGGCGGTTACCCGAAGCCTTCGTCCATCCTCGCTTCGGATTGGTCGATGCCCATGACTAAAATCAGGCGTTGTGAAATTCACGACGGAGCGCTACATCGGCGCTGCGGGCGGTTAGCTCAGTGGTAGAGCGCCTCGTTTACACCGAGGATGTCGGGAGTTCGACCCTCTCACCGCCCACCATCATCATCTCATCGGGTTTCCCTCTGCGCGATCGTTTTCGCCATTGACTAGGCCTGATGGCCTATGCCCGGTTTCATTGTTTTTAGAGATGCTCCTGCGAGCTAAAAGCGACGGCAATCTTGAATGGGGGATTGATGCCTCAGGATGCCGTGCGTGTCGTAGGAATTACGCGTTTCTCGATCGTCTCAGAGGGCACGAAGGGCGGTTTTCGAAATACGAGCGATAAATCGATCGAAGCCGCGCGTGCCATCGTTCATCACCCGGATCGTCTTCAAAGACGGTTTGGCCTGTTTCGAACTTTCGCTTTTCCGAGCCTCGTCGCAATCGCAGAGAGGTACGAGCACTTTCGCCACCTTATTCTGACGTCAGTCGATCTTCCCGAGGCTTACAAAACTACTCTGAACGACTTGGCGATGATTGCGCCCTGGTTGAAGGTCGTCTGGGTCAATCCCTTCGAAAAGGATTGGGATAGCCTTCAATCCGCGATAGCTGACTTCGCCGGGACGCATCGGCGATTCTCATTCCGGCTCGACGATGACGACGCTCTTTGTGCGACCTATATCGACGAGGTTCTGACAGCCGCCAAATATTTGCCGGACAAAACCGTTATCTCGTTCGATGACGGATATTGGTTCTACCGCAATTTATTCGGCCCGACATTGTTGCCAAAAACCTATCCCTTTATCGCTATTGGGCTTGGCTACTTGTGTGGTCCCGGCGACGCAGATTCGGTTCACACTCTTGGGCCTCACACGGAGATGGGGCAGGGGAATAACGTGCACCACGTGACGGGAAAGCGTTGCTGGCTCAGAACCGTGCATGATGCGAACGACAGCCGGGCGCGGAGAAATTATTTATTTCGACGGTGTTTGCGTGGCGATCGACTCGTCGACGCTCTTGCGAAAGACTTTCCGCATATTGACGCTTGCCGAGCCGGATTGGTTTTATAGCAATCGCATTGCCCGGCGCTGTCGGGGGGGGACCGTCCGCATGCTCCGGCCGCTGGAACTTGCCGCAACGGGATTTTGAACGCTCTTGGCAGCGTCTCGCCCGTACCTTATCTCACGCGATGTGCTCACATACACAAAGGGAAATCGATCATGGCCGTCTCGATGTACGCCATCGCCATTCCGACATTTCAAAAGCAGCTTGCCTCGCTCGAAGCCATTCTCGACAAGGCGGCTGATTATGCAGCGGCAAAGAAGATCGACTTAGCGGTTTTGCTCGCGGCACGACTCTATCCGGACATGTTCAACCTGACCCGACAGGTGCAGTTGGCGACGGATTTTGCGAAAGCTGCTCCGGCGCGGCTGGCGGGGCTCGACGTCCCGAGTTTTCCGGATACCGAGACAACGCTGCCGGAGCTGAAGGAGCGGCTCGCCAGAACCCAGGCGTTGCTGGAAGGCTATAAGCCTGAGCAACTCGAGGGTTCCGAGGCGAAACAGCTGACGCTGAAGCTCGGCGGCCAGGACGTCACCCTGACGGGGCAGGATTATCTGCTGCACGTCGCGCTTCCGAACTTCTATTTCCATTGCGCAACCGCTTATGGAATCCTGCGGCATAACGGCCTTGAGATCGGCAAGCGCGATTTCGTACGCAGATAAGCGCCACGGGGGCTGCCATTCTTGACGCTGACCGCGAACAGCGGCTTGACGCACGCGCAGTCATCACGTATTCGGACGTTGTGACAACGGGCGCTTCGGCGCCCGTGACTTTCTGGATTGCGGGAGTAGCTCAGTTGGTTAGAGCGCCGCCCTGTCACGGCGGAGGCCGCGGGTTCAAGTCCCGTCTCTCGCGCCATTTTTCATGTAAAACGGGCTCGTTAAGTTTTGCCGCCGGGAAGCGGCCCGCTTCGGTGTCCGCTCTTAAGCTTTCCGACAGAACAGACAGGCTGTGCCCCTTCGCGCAGCCCTTAAAGGCTACATTCTCCGAACGTGTCGGGGAATGCGCGGAAGAGGCCGTTATGCTCGGCGCATTGAGTCAGGGCGTGACGTACACCGAGGTGCTGGACGAGCTCCGTGCGGAAGGTCGTCGAGATCGGCTGTCGGCGAGATCAAGCCGTCGGGCGCGTTCCACGTAATCCGATCATGTGACAGATCGCAAAAACAACGTCCGCACGGTTCAATGTAAAAAAGTGAACCCTGCCGACGCCTTGCGCCACGAGATCCAATATCTGCTCGGCGGAAAGAGCCGCAGCCGCAACACGCCGTGTTTCCCGGTCATCGTCGAGGCCGTCGACTCGCTTAGCCAGCCAATGCGGGATGCGGACGCGCGATCTGAATGCGGCCCGCTC
This sequence comes from Hyphomicrobium sp., assembly GCA_035547255.1. Taxonomy (GTDB): domain Bacteria; phylum Pseudomonadota; class Alphaproteobacteria; order Rhizobiales; family Hyphomicrobiaceae; genus Hyphomicrobium_B. Next base: position 15,925 of record DASZVX010000051.1, on the reverse strand, counting down.
GACTTGTCGAAGATTGTAGATCGGCAAGATCCCGGGAATGACGGGAATCGTAATTCCTTCTGTGTCCAGCCGATCGCGAAACCGTAGAAAAGTATCGTTATCGAAAAAGAATTGCGTGATCGCGCCGGTCGCGCCGGCATCGATTTTTGCCTTGAGCATATCTATGTCGTGCTCGATCGATGGTGAGGCTGGGTGTTTCTCCGGATACGTCGCGACCGTAATTTCAAACGGCGCGATCGCCTTCAAGCCCTTAATCAGATCGATTGAACTTTCATAACCTCCGGGGTGAGAGACATATCGATTGCCGCTTGGAGGATCGCCCCTGAGCGCCACGATATGGCGAACGCCCATATCCCAGTACGTCTCCGCAATCGCGTTGACCTCGCCGCGCGTAGCCCCTGCGCAGGTCAAATGTGCGGCTACCTTCAACTGCGTTTCCTTCAAGATTCTGGCGACGGTCGCGTGTGTGCGTTCGCGCGTGGCCCCGTGCGCGCCGTAGGTCACCGAAACGTTGACAGGATTTAGCGGCTCGAGACGGGTGATCGACCGCCAAAGTGTGGCGTCCACCGCGATCGTTGTAGGAGGAGAGAATTCGAATGATACGTCGACCCCGCCGCCTCCGAGGAATCTTCCGGCCCTCCCGTTAGACCAACTCATAACATTGCCTGTCCGTCTTGCGCTCCATGGATCAATGACGTGCATCGCGAATCCAACTCTTGCTGCGTCAGCGATGGGCCGCGAGGGGATGAACCCCCGAGGCGCCTCTGACGTCGTCTCTGTCGTGGTGAAGCTTCAATACGTGGCCGGCCAGATAGAGAGAGCCGCAGATCAATACGTTCGCAGGTCGACGTGCGCTCGCATTCGATAGAAGCAGCGCATGGCGCAACCCATATCCGACCGTCGCGGCGAAACCTGATGCCCGAGCAATCTCGGCTAGTGCTTCCGGCTCAAAAGCGCCCGGCTCGTCAGGAACAGGCACGGTGTAGACGTGGTCTACGAGGCCTCTGAACGCGCCTATGACGGCATGCGCGTCTTTGCCCTCCATCATTCCCCAGATCAGGTGAACCGGGCCAGACCGCTGCCAATTCAAGTCTTTGATCGCGTCGGCAACGACTTCAGCACCGGCGGGATTGTGCCCCCCGTCGAGCCAGATTTCGGTGGCATCATCGACATAGTTGTGAAGCGATCCGTAACCGAGGCGTTCCATACGCGCCGGCCACTGTGCGGTCGCCAGGCCTTCGCCGAGTGCCCTATTGCTGAGTTCGGCATCGAATACGACCTGGGCGGCGGCGACTGCGGCCGCGGCATTATAAATCTGGTGCCGACCTTTCAGAGACGGAAGCGGCAAGATGAGTTGGGTTTGCCCGTTTTCGAAAATCAGCCGACCGCGCTGCTCGTAGGCAGTGAAGTCGCGGTCGGAGACAATGAGCGGAGCTCCAATCTCCCGCGCTCTGGCTTCGATGACCGGAAGAACGTTTTCGTTCTGCCGCGCGACGACACATGGCGTGCCGGGTTTTAGAATTCCGGCTTTTTCCGCAGCGATGGCCTGCACGGTATCGCCGAGAAAGGCGATATGGTCCAAGGAAATGGATGTGATCACCGTGGCTGCAGGGTTCGCAACCACGTTCGTCGCGTCAAGGCGACCTCCAAGCCCCGTTTCAAGCAAAACAATGTCAGCCGGGCTCTCAGCGAATGCGAGCAATGCGGCCACCGTCGTGATTTCGAAGAGCGTGATCTGTTGCCCGTCGTTCGCGACTTCTGTTCTTATCAAGCAATCGACGAGTAAATCTTCCGAAATCGGCGCCCCGCCATGCATGTCTCCGATTACGATCCGCTCGTGAAAGTCGACGAGGTGTGGCGACGTGTAGACATGCGCGCGCTTGCCAAGCGCTTCGGCGACGCTGCGGAGGAATGCAACGACCGATCCCTTGCCATTCGTGCCGGCGACATGAACGACCGGCGGCAAGCGTTGTTCCGGCCGCCCGAGCGCGTCGAGCAATCGCTCGACGCGCTCGAGTGACAGGTCGATCGACTTAGGATGGAGGCGCCTCAGTCGATCGAGCAGCGCCGCGCTGAATGGTTGCGAACTGCGCGGGCTCTCAAAGATTTTCGACGACATATTTGTACACGGCATGCTGGCGCTTGCGTCCTTCTTCGAGAAGAGCCGTCGTTTCCGAAGCCGTAGATGCTTTGAAGCTGTCGTCTTTGATCGACGGGATGTTGATCTGGACGTTCATGATCGCGCCTTCGATGCCAGCGAGCGCTTGCTGCGCGGCGACGCCGAGATCGCTAAGTGCATTGGAATTGGACTTCCCAATAATCTTGCTGGCCAGGCTAAGGACGTCCCGACATTCGCGCGCTATGCTCAATGGCGACTGCACGGCCTTCTTGAAGCTGTTTTGGATTTCATCGGCGCGCGCTTTCTTCTCTTCGTCCGTACCTTTCGGCATTTTGAAAGCCGCCATCACACCGTTGAAGGCTTCCGTATCCAGGTCGATGCGTTCGAGGAGGCTCGCAGCAAGGGCATCGGACTTTCCAAGCGTTTCTTTGAGAATGCCGTCGAACGCTTCGTATTCTTTACGGCCGATGCTCAATCGGCAAACCATCGAAATGAGGTTTGCGGCAAGCGCGCCCGAAAGCGCCGCAACGCTACCGCCTCCAGGTGCCGGAGCGTCTGATCCGAGCACTTTTCCAAATTCTTCAACTGATAGTTTTACGAGCATTTGCCGTCCTTCCTGGCTTCGCACCGATTATTTGTCATTCTGTGGAGCGTTTCGAGCTATCGATAATAACTTGCTCTCTTAATAAATCAATCGATTGATTAGTTTATGATCAGAATAATCCCTCTATTTGGCGTGCAGAATTCAGGTGAATTGCATTGGCTGATGGTTTTTTTGGCAATCCCGGCATCGTCATGATATCGCCGGTGACGACGACGATGAACTCCGCGCCCGCAGAAAGGCGCAGTTCGCGGATGGGAAGCACATGGCCGGTCGGTGCACCACGCGCGTTGGGGTCGGCAGAAAACGAATATTGCGTTTTTGCCATGCACACCGGGAATTTCCCGAACCCGTGCTCTTCAAGTTCCTTGAAGCGGGCTTCAATCGCCTTATCGCAGGCAATATCGCTGGCACGGTAGATTTCGGTTGCGATCGTTTTCACCTTGTCGCGAAGAGGCATGTCTTCAGGGTAGAGTAGCTTGAATTCCGAGCTTGTGGTGCCGACAATCTCAGCGACGTGGCGGGCAAGTTCTTCCGTGCCTTCGCCGCCGTTGGCCCAGTGCGTGCACATGAATGCGCGTGCACCCATGCTCTCGGCGGCCTTGGTGACAACAGCGACTTCGGCGTCAGTGTCGGTAATGAACTTGTTGATGGCAACCACGACCGGAAGGCCAAATTTATTGAGGTTCTCGATGTGACGCTTGAGGTTCGAGCACCCTTTCTCAACGGCAGCAGGATTTTCAGTCTTCAGGTCGTCTTTGGCGACGCCGCCATGCATCTTCAGGGCGCGCACGGTTGAAACGAGCACCACGGCGCTCGGGGTGAGGCCAGATTTTCGGCACTTAATGTCGAAGAATTTCTCGGCGCCAAGATCTGCACCGAAGCCGGCTTCTGTAACGACATAGTCTGCCAACTTGAGAGCAGTTTTGGTTGCAAGAACCGAGTTGCATCCATGTGCGATATTGGCAAACGGTCCGCCGTGAATGAAGGCGGGATTGTTCTCGAGCGTCTGAACCAGGTTGGGCATCATCGCGTCTTTGAGAAGCACCGCCATCGCGCCTGCCGCGTGGATATCGCGCGCTCGGATAGGCTTTTTATCCCGCGAAAATCCGATGACGATGTTTCCGAGCCGCCGTTCCAGGTCTTCGAGGTCCATAGCCAGGCACAGAATGGCCATGACCTCGGAAGCGACGGTGATATCAAATCCGTCCTCGCGGGGATAACCATTCGATGCGCCGCCCAGCGAATTCACGATTGATCTCAATGCGCGGTCGTTCATGTCGAGCACGCGTTTCCACGAAACGCGCCGACTATCGATACCGAGTTCGTTGCCCCAATAAATGTGATTGTCTATGAGCGCCGAAAGGAGATTGTGGGCTGACGTGATTGCGTGAAAGTCGCCTGTGAAGTGAAGATTGATATCTTCCATCGGTACGACTTGCGCATATCCGCCGCCGGCAGCGCCGCCCTTCATGCCGAAGCAAGGACCAAGCGAAGGTTCCCGCAGGCAGCAAATCGTTTTCTTACCGATACGATTGAGGCCGTCCGCAAGACCAACAGTAGTTGTTGTCTTGCCTTCGCCGGCGGGCGTCGGGCTGATTGCAGACACCAATATCAGCTTGCCATCACGACGTGAGCCCAAGTCAGCGATGTAATCCAGGCTGATTTTGGCCTTGGAGGGACCATAGCGAAACAGATGCTGCTCCGGGATGCCCACGCGTTCAGCGATTTTCTCTATCGGCTTCAGCTTCGCAGCCCGCGCGATTTCAATGTCGCTGCCAACCGTCTTGACCATCTTTCTTTTCATCCTTTGGACGTTACACATTCGGCATTGAAGCCACTCTCAACGATCGCCCGTCACAGGCGATCACTATTGTTCTGTCCATTGAAGTGGCGCGACCTCGATCAGCTAAGGCTGGGAACGAAGGCCTTAATCTTCCGAGGCCGCGCCCGCTCTCGCTCAGTACATCACCCAGAATATGATGTAGCCGGTAGCCATCGAGGCGACGCCTCCGGCAAGAGCGAGATAAGGAAGTGTTCGCGATCAGGATCCCCAGAAGATCATATACCCTGCCAATATCGCGACCGCGTTACCACCAAGCGCGAGGTAAGGGAGGATGCCTGCTCGGGTAGGAGTGAGTTCGGTCTCACCTGGCGGGATCAGATCAGACAGCATGTAATCGGGAAACTTGCCGCGATCGGTCACATAGTGCCGGTAAAGGAAGACCGGTATGGCGGCAAACAAGACCGCAAAGCCGAGAGGAAGCACACCATCCCCCCACACGTTTGCACCAGCGCCGATCAAGAAGGCGTTCACATACGACAGGCCTCCCACGACGACCAACCAGAACGTCGGAGAGCGATACGGCCGTTTAGAGCGCGGATTGTCAATTCGGTGAATCCATGCCGCACTCATGTTGAGCGTGTGGAACATCAAGTAGTTCACGGCTGAAACAGCAAGCACGAACAGATAGTCAGACATGAGCAGAAGAAAGGCATTGAAAAAGAGGTCTACCCACATTGCGCGCGTAGGGACGCCGTGGTCGTTAAGGTGGTCCAAGAATTTTGGAAACCAGCCATCATGTGCCCCCTGATAAAGGGTTCTGGCAGAGTCAGCCATGGCCGTCATCACGCCTAGCAGAAGGCTGAAGATGAGCATCACAACCAACACGTCGGTGAAGAATGGGCCGGCTCCAACTAGGCCAGCAAATGCAGCGCCAACACCTTCTCCGCTCTGGATGCCCGGTGACAGCATGCCTTCGGTCCCCAAGCCACCTTGGAATACGAAGGATACGAGGGCGTAGACCACCAGGCAGATTACACCCGTCCAGATGACCGCCTTTGGCCCGCCAGTTTCTGGATCACGCATCTCGCTCATAAAACAGACCGAACTTTCGGCCGCGTATGCTGACCAGGCGGCTATAAACAATCCGCCGACGAACAGCTTCCACCCTTCAAAGTTCCAGGCCCCATTCAGTGGCACGAACGGCGTGAAGTTCTCCATTGTCACTTTGCCGCCAAGCAGCGGCAGGAAGCAAACGAGCACCAGTGGGAAGAGTCCACCGAGAGTCAGCGCGATCTGAACGCGTGCGGTCCTCGTGATCCCAGCATGTTGAATAGTCCAGATCGTCAACATGATGAGAGTGCCGAGGATAAATTGCATGTTGAGGCGGAGCGTGAGCCCCGGCTTGATCATATTCAGATCGGCGAGTGTGAAACTCCAAGTATTCAGATAGTGATCTGACGGAACGAAGACCGAAAGCACGTAGCCTGCACCCAAGCCAGAACCGATGGCAAGAATCGGGCTGTACGCGATCCAGTTGCCCCAGACGGACATCGGCGCAACGACCTTCACGTGCCGGATCCAGGCGGTTGCACCATAGTTCGCGGTGCCGCCGGATTTGTTTGGCAGCATCGCCGCCATTTCGGCATAGACAAACGTGGCTATCAATCCGATCGAGGCAGAAACCGTCCAAACCAGCGGAGAGATAGTTCCGGTGACCGCGGAAATTCCGCCAAGACTGAACATCACCAGTGCGCACGCGCCTAGCGCGATGAAAACGACTTCCCACCAGCTCACCGCTCGAATCATGTTTTGCTTATGCGATGACGAAGCCATGCTGAGATCAGCATTCGGCGTTTTAGAGTCCATCTGATTTACCTCCCATGATCGTCGGTCCTCCCCAGGCACCGCGTTATGGAATCGAAACCGGCATCCATTTTTCTCGGTGGTTGACACCGTTGTTGTGATGGAGCCGGCTTCGACTTCCTGCTATTTTTTTTGTTGAGGTTTTAAGTGGAACGTTACGCTCTAGCCTTGGAGCTCGAGCAGGTGGTTTTCGAGGATTTGCGTTTTGTAATCCCAAGGACCGTTGATGGCCTCGAGCTGCAAATACCATTCCGCAGTTTGGACGAGGACTTCAGCGGCGATGGTTCCGCAAATCTGTCCAGCTAGGACGTTTACGCCGTAGCGTGCAGCTTCCGCTTTGAGCAGATTGTAGATTCGATGCAGTGGTGTCTGCAGCGGGTTGCTGACCTCGATCGAGACAATCACGACGTCCTTGCCCGTCCGGCGATGCTTGTTGGGCAGGCCGATCGTGCCTTGAATGTTCGTGAAGCCGCCGGTCTTGCCGCGAATATAGCTTGCGAGCTTCTTCGCGATGGACAGGTCGGTAGTATCAAGAACGACGTTGAAATAAGCGTCGTGCTGTTCGACGGCACCAACGATTGTTGCGCCGGCGGTCGGGTGCAGTTTTGCAGGCCCAATATCAGGAGCACGGCTCGGATCGGTGAGGACGGCCTCCCTTAGTCCTTCGTAGTTTCCTTTGCGGATGACTGTCAGACCCTCGCGGTCCGGACGGCGCGCGTTCTTGCCCGTGAAATAGATCGGCACCTGATGACGCTTATACAATTCCTTGCCGATCTCCTCGGCAAGTTCAACGCACTCTTCGATGGTCACGCCCTTGGCCGGGTAGATTTCCAACGTGTCCACCGCGCCGATACGTGGATGGCGGCCGTGCTGCTTCTCCATGTCGATCAGCTCATAGGCCTTCGCGGAGGCGGCAAGCAGTGCATTCTTTACCGCTTCAGGCGTTCCGAGAAGCTCAGCCGGAAGACGGTCGAAGTCTGCGTCAGGTTCGTAGCCGATCAGCTTCAAACCGGGCTTGTTGCGGAATTCACCAATGATCTTTTCGATGACGTCTTTGCGGGTCCCATCGCTGAAGTTCGGGTCCGAAAGAATGTATTTCGTCATTCGCATTACCTCCCAATCGTACATTGATCGCCACGTTTCGGATGCCGAGAGCACGGGGCGTGATCTGCTTTTGTTTTGATCCGAGGCCGCCACCGTCTGTGATGGAGGGCTTCGATCGATGAGGATGATGGCACGTCAAATTTAATAAATCAATCGATTGATTATGTGTGCTATGCTTTTCGCGGATAAGGATTTTTTTGCACCGCGTTCCGGTGATAAAAAAACGATGTTTACAACGGAGTTGAAATTGCGAGATGACAATAGGAGGAGACGATAATGTTCGGATTGGGTTCAGGAAAAATGCAGCGCGTAAATCCAATCATGTCGAACATAATTTATCCAGACACGCGCTCGTGTCGTGGGGATATCCGAGGTGCTCTCGCATGATTTGCTCTTGCTTTGCATCGCGAAACGATGATTCAAAATTGAGCCGAAGGGCGTCGGGAGGGATTTTTTCTCGCAATCGGTGGCAGCACATGATCGGGCCGACGAAATCTTGTGCAGTTGAGTCAGCGCGATGATTGGCTCTTTGCGTTGACAAGCATTTTAGCCTAGTTGCTGAATAGGTCTTAGAGAAAGTCGATATGTCGCCTAAACGAGCGCGCTCCAAAAAAAAGGTCGAACTCAAGCTTGGCAGAAGAAATTCTGCCGATTCGGGGCCAGGTCCCAACGAACTGGCAAAGATCGCGCTTGAGCTATTTGCCGAACGTCACTTTGCGTCGGTATCCATTCGCGACATCGGCCGTGCCGCCGAGGTCAACAGCTCGATGATCTACTACTACTTCAAAGACAAGGAAGATCTCTTCCGGGCTGCGATCGAGACGTCCATCGACGAGGCGTTTCAGCTTTTCGACAGCCGTTGCAATAGCGGTCAATACGATAACCCCGCTGATGCGATCGAAGACTGGTTTGATATTCATGTCCAGCTGAACAAGCAGCTACGCAACGTCATCAAAATCAGTTTGGATTGCAAAGGCGTGATTGGCGTTCCGGAGGCTGATGAGCCGATCAAGCGTTTTTATCGGCACGAGCACGAAATTCTACGAAATTATATCCAAGAAGGGATTGACCGAGGTCTGTTCCGAAAAGTCAACCCGAGCGTAAACGCGACGATGATCTCGACGATATTGGACGGCGTGATGGCGCGATCGTTCTTCCTGGAGAATTTCGACTTGGTCGGAACGGTCAGTGAATTCAAGCAGGCCGTTTGGGACCACCTGGGATATCAGGCGGCTTCCGCAAAGCCGCATCGTTCAGCCAAGGCGGTAACCAGCGCCCGGAAGCGCGCGTAGCCGCGCCGTTTGTCAAGAAAGCTCCTGATTAAAAATGATGAAACCGGTCCTTATCCTTCAGAACGATCCCCACGAGGGAGCTGGTCAGCTTGCGACGCTGCTGAGCAAGCGCGGAATTCAACAGCAAACTTTTCATGGATACGACGCAGACTATGCGGCGCTGAAAGCCAATCTGTTCAGCGGGTTGGTGGTTCTCGGTGGCGCGCAGAGCGCCTATGAGGTCGACCGCTATGGCTACCTCGCCGACGAGATGAAACTCTGCGAGGATTTCATGCGCGCAGGCAAGCCAATATCAGGATTTTGTCTCGGTGCTCAGATTCTCGCGCGTACGCTGGGTGGCGACGTCTCGCCTGGAGAGCAGAAAGAGATCGGTTGGTACGATTTGAGTCTGACAGAAGCGGGTGCGAGTGACGGCTTGCTCCGGGGGCACCCGAAATCGTTGCTGGCGTATCATTTTCACGGTGATGTCATAAGGTCAGTTCCGGGGTGCGAAAATCTTGCGCGCTCTGAAATGACCGAGTGGCAGCTTTTTCGCTACAAGACCAATGTGTACGGCTTTCAATACCACGCGGAAGTCGACGAGCCGCTTCTTGTGGCTATGAGTGAAAATAATGCGTCCTATCTTGCTGCCAACGGCCTGGACGCGAGGACCCTCATTACGGAGAGTGAACCGCATCTGCCGGCGTTCGAAACGTCGTGCGGCAAGGTTCTCGATCGCTGGATCGATTTGTTGCCGTCTCAGGACTAAGCTGGCGGTCGATCGGCCCTGCGATGTCTCGCTACGTCAACCCAGAGCACGCACCTTGGTTTTCCCAAGTTTGGCTTGGCAACTCGCTAGGACTTTGCTCACTTCCGCAGCGGGAACGGGTTTGCTGAAATAAAATCCTTGAAGTTCGTTGCAGCCGGCGGCCGTTACCGTTTGCGCCTGATCCAGAGTCTCGATGCCCTCTGCAACTGTGCTGATCTGCATTTGTCGGCCGAGTCCGGCGACAGCCTGTATGATCGCCTCACAGTCTCTTCGCTTGCCTATTTCAAGATCGCGCACGAAACTCCGATCGATCTTGATTTTATCGAAGGGGAAGCTTCGCAGGTAACTCAGCGACGCATATGCAGTGCCGAAATCGTCTAGAGCGATGCGAACGCCCAAAGTGCGAAGGCTGTGCAGAATCGCACGTGTGTTGACTTCATCGCGGAGAAGCACTCCTTCGGTGATCTCCAATTCAAGGCGTTGCGGGGCCAGTCCAGAGCTTGAGAGCGCGTTGACGACGGCCTGGTAGAGATTGCCCCTTTCGAATTGGATTGGGGATAGGTTGACCGATACTCTAATCGGATCAGGCCAACGCGTCGCCTCTTCGCAGGCGCGGCGCAGTGCCCATTCGCCTATCTCCAGGATCAGCCCGGTTTCCTCGGCGATCGGAATAAAGTCGACCGGCGGGATCAAGCCCCGCACAGGGTGGTGCCATCGCAACAGTGCTTCGAAAGCGATCACTTCGCGGTTGTTCGTGTCTACGAGCGGCTGATAGTGCAGCTCTAGTTGATTTTGATCGACGGCGCCGCGCAAATCGGACTGCAGTTCATAACGGGAATTCGCGCCGTCGGCGAAGCAGGGATCGTACAGGGTAGCATTTCCCTTGCCGTTGGCCTTCGCTGCGTAAAGTGCAAGATCGGCGGCCTTCAGAAGGTCTTCGGCCGTTTGACCATGAAGGGGAGCAAACGCAATCCCGATGCTTGCGCCACATGAAACTTGCTGCCCGCCGACGATGTGAGGCTTGCTAATTGCCTGCAGAAGACGTTCGGCCATGCGTTTGGCGTCAATCTTCTTGGCTGATCGGGAAGGGGCCTGCAAAACGGCAAATTCGTCTCCGCCGAGTCGGGCGACGATATCGTTTTTCCGGACAGTGCGCCGAAGATTTCTGGCGACGCTTTTCAGGAGCGCGTCTCCAACCGGATGCCCCAGAGTATCGTTGACGGATTTGAATCCATCCAGATCAATCCAATGCAGCACCAAACCGTGATTGGGTCGCAGATTTCTCAGCGCATCATTGAGCGCCTCGTGAAATTGCAAGCGATTGGCTATCTCTGTCAGTGGGTCGTGGCGCGCCAGCCAATGAATCTTTTGCTCTGCTTGTCGACGCTCCGTGATGTCTTCTTGAATATCCACCCAGCCGCCGCCTTCGAGCGGCTTGTTGGTAACCAGAACAATGCGACCGCTTTTCAGATGCTGCGTATGCGTGAACGTTTCACCACGAGCCAGTGCAGCCACATGCTGCTTGATCCATGCCCGCTGCTTCTTCCATTCTTTCGGATTGTCCAGCCCGGTTTCGCGCTTGACGTGATTTCGCACCAAGGCGGCCAGGGATGTTCCCGGACGCGTCAAGCGCTCCGGAAGTTCATAGATTTCCTCGTACGTTTTATTGCATACGATGAGGTTCTGGTTGGCATCGAACATGGAGAGGCCGCGCGCCATGTTATTGAGCGCAAGCTCCAGGCACCTGTTGAGCTGCGCTACCTGGCCCCCGTCATCCGAGTCTGTAGCGCGCAACGGAAGCGGGTCCGCAATCGGATGCGCACGGCCAGCCTTGGATCGTTCTTTCCGAAACCTGCGATCAGGCGACTTCTTCTGTCGTGTGATGCCCGGACGTTTCTTTGCGTTCTTCTTGGCGGTCTCAACCATCTTGCCCACTCATACTAAAGTTGGTGGGCTCAAATAATGCGCAATAGGTAAGTCAGTGATTAAAGCCCAAGCCATTTCGCAGTTTATTTCAAATGTTAAGCGGCAATTAATTTTACAAAGACGGATAAATTCAGCGAATAATGGTGAAATAAATAATCAGGTAATCGACGAATTGCAGTTGCGAAATGCGGTCGCAAAAAATTGCTGCGCTGCAGCTCAAGTCACGCGGCACTTCGTTGTTGCTTCAGTATCGTAACCAGCGCCTTTGCCGCTGCACTACGGTATGCATCCTTTCGTTGCAGAGCCGACAGCGTCCATCTGCCGGCTGAAGGTACGAGTTGAACGGCCTTAAGGCCCGGAACTTGTCGCGCCGTTTCCGAGGGCATGACCGTTGCAATTGGCGCCCCCTTTACGATGGCAATGATGGAATCCGCAGAATTCGTTTCTATTGCAATTCGCGGCCGTACATCATGGGTGTGGAAATAGCGATCAATCGGCGCTCGCGTTATAAATGCATGCGTGAGGAGAGCTAAATTCGCTTGCTTAAGCTCGGTTACGCGCACCTTGTCTTTGTGATACAGAGGGTGCCGCTTGCTAACAATCAGGCAAAGCTCGTCTTCTTGTATTTTTTCGACGTCGATTTCATCGCTCGCAATATCGCTGAAAGCCAAGCCGATATCGATGCGATCTTCAATGAGCGCGGCTTCGAGCTCTCCTTGTGCGAGGACGTCGATCGTGAGTGCTACTCCCGGGTGGCGCCTATAGAATTCCTGCATCAGCGGGCCGACCAAGTGCGTTGTGAAAAGGGGGAGGAAGGCCACTCGCAGCGTTCCACCGAGCGCATTTGCGATATCTTTCATCGCGCGTTCGCCGGCATTGAGTTCGCGAAGAGCGCGGCGTACGTGCTCGATGTACGTTCTGCCCTGGTCCGTCGGTTTGACGACGCGTCCGGATCGATCGAACAGCTGCACGCCAAGCTGAACTTCTAGATCGATTATCCTCTGAGAGAGAGCAGGTTGTGAAATGTGAAGCGCTGACGCGGCGCGCGTGAAGCTGCCATGGTCGGCCAGGGCGAGAACGTACTGGGCCTGTCGGAGTAGCATAACTTATTGCCTATGAATGTCATAAGAAATTGGTCTTAGACATTATCTTAGAGTCACGCCATCTCCTACCCATCGGTAACGCTTCTCGATGCGCTCGAACGGTGAAGGAGGACTACAGCCATGTTCGGAGAATTTTCTCGAAGGAACTTCATGGCGGCAGGGGCAAGCACCGGCATCGGACTTGGATTTTCTTCCGCCCGGACACCAGCCATGGCGAAGGCGCCCAAGCTTAAAACCCAGGCGCCTTATTGGTACCGCTTCTATGTAGGCGATGCCGAGATCACAGTTGTTTCCGACGGCTGGCAGATGCTCGGCGATCCGTCGAATTCGTTTCTTGGGGTGCCGAAAGAGGAAGTGCGCCGCGAATTGGCGGACAACTTCATGAGCGTGTCGGACATGAACATCGAGTTGAACTCGTTCGTCGTCAACAGCAACGGCAAACTTACGCTATTTGATACGGGTCTCGGTGCGTCCAAGATGTTCGGGCCGAAGGGCGGCTTGCTCGCTAAGAGCCTCGCCGATGCGGGCATCGAGCGTGACCACATCGATGCCGTGGTCATTTCCCATGGCCACATCGACCATATTGGCGGTATCGTCGATGAGAGTGGGACTCTCATGTATCCTAATGCCCAAGTGTACATGAGTCAGGCCGATTTCGACTATTGGACTGACGAAAAGCAAATGGACCTGCCTTGGAAGAAGGCATTCGTCATCCACGCACGGAAAAATCTGATGCCGGTCCGTGACCGTCTGATTTTTTTCAAGGACGATCAGGAGTTCTTGCCGGGCGTTACCGCAGTTTCTGCGCCGGGTCATACGCTCGGCCATACCATGTTCAACATACAGTCGAACGGCCAGTCATTCTTTTTTGTAGGTGACGTTTCACATCATTCGGTTCTGCTGATTGAAAATCCGCGTATGGAATTCCTCTACGATACGGATGCCAAGCAGTCCGTGAAGACGCGCCTCAAGATGCTTGACTTCCTTGCTGCGAACAGGATTCCTATTTTGGCCTATCATTTCGCGTGGCCAGGATATGGCCACTTCGTGAAGCTTGGGGATGGATTCCGTTACCTTCCAACTCCGATGAACATGAACCTTTAGGTGCGCATCGCGATTAGGCTCCTGGCGAACTCGTCATTGCATGCAATTCGCCGCCGCCGTGTCCTTCGGGAAAAGTTGTGGGGGCCTCGGTGCAATGAACGCCGGAGCAGTGTCTGCCCACAGAACCGGTCCGCGCCTCGATTGGCGACGGACTGTTGTCGCAAATGTGGTAGGCGCTCGCGGGGAAGGTTCCATAAGCGCGTTTTCGCCAATCCTGTCGCATTGCTTCCCCAGGCCGAAATCCTCTGTAAGCGCCGCGATTAGCTGCCGGATATTCGGCTATTCGACCTGTGAAGGCCCCTTTTGTGCCGGGCTGGCACAAACCCCCTAGCCTGGGCCTCGCCTTTGGAGCATTCTCCGGAAAGATTGAGATTTTTTCCTGGGTTAAGCGCAGGACTTTCCCTGGCGCTGCGGAGGCGAAAGAGTGAAGGCGGCCACATTAACGAAAGCTGCTCTTCTCGTCGGCAGTGTTTTCCTGGCCGGCTGCAATGCCCCGCACTCTGAAGAGGCCGAAGATCAGAACGCGGCTGCGGAGGTTGCGCCTCCCGTCACGACGGCGGCGCTCGCGATTTCGAATGAGGCGGTCAAGATCGAGGGGTTTGCGACCGTTCTCAATCCCGACGCCCTGCTGCAACTCGACGCCGATATCCGGTCGGCAACCGTTTCCGCGAATTTCAGCCGCGGCCAGCTGGAGCGTTTTCGAACTTCGACGATGCTATCGAAGCAGATGGTTGCAACGGCAGTGCGCCAAGAGGGAATCGATGCGTCGCAATTGAAATTGCTTTCAACGCGGCTTCGGCAATCCTGGGGAGATAAGGCCCCCTTCTTGAATGCCGATGCGCGGCAAACATTGGTGACCAATATCGCCAACGGGTCGCGCGCTATCCTTCGCATCGACTTTCCGGATGCGACCACCGACGTTCCGCAAAACGTTCGTGTCGTTCCCCTTCGCGGCGGCCCGGAGACGAGGGTCGATACGCTTTGGGCGGCGCCGTCCGGAAATCTTGCGATGCCGGGCGTATCGTATTTCGGGTTGATCGATGCCGGCCCCGGTCTTCGCGCCGGCGATCGCGGAAGGGTCATCGCCGACCGCGTGGAGAAGCCGGGTGTGGTTATTCCGAGTTCTGCGTTGGTCGTCTACGCAAGCAAGTCGTGGTGCTACGTCGAAACGGCCCCTGGAAAATACGAGCGTAAATTGGTGTCGCTCGATGCGCCAGTCGACGACGGATATCTCGTCAAGCGTGATTTCGAGCCGGGCATGAGGGTTGTCGTCAAAGGCGCTTCGATCCTTCTTGCGCGCGAAGCCGCGCCGGGCAGCTTCGACGATGATGATGACGACGGCGGATCACAGCCAGCGGCTCCGGCAGCCAAAGTCAAGGCATCTGCAACTCCGGTCGCGCAGAACCACGCTGAAACGAACGGCGATCCGGACTAGATCGCATGAACGCGCTTATTCGCTGGTCGATCCGTTACCGGGGCTTCGTTGCGTTGCTTTCGGTGGTTTGGCTCGTTGCGGGCGGCTTCCTTGCGATGCGCGCGCCGCTTGATGTATTTCCAGAATTTGTGCCGCCGCAGGTTACGATTCAAACCGAAGCTCCGGGCCTGGCGCCCGAGCAGGTAGAGCAGATCATTACGCGGCCGATCGAAGCCGCCGTCATCGGCGGCCCGGGAATAGATACCGTCCGTTCCGAGTCGATCTACGGGCTTTCCGTTGTGCTCATTACGTTCGAGGAGAGCGCAGATCCGAACGTGACAAGGCAGGGCATCGCCGAACGCCTGAGCACGCTCAACGGAAAATTGCCGGCCGGATTTGGACCTCCGAAGCTGACGCCACTGACGTCGAGCACGATGGACGTTTTAAAGCTCGGTATCGTGTCGGATCAGGTCGATCCCTTCACGCTTCGTGATATTGCCGACTGGACCATCAAGCCGCGATTGCTCGCCGTCCCGGGTATTGCGCGTGTCACCGTTTACGGCGGCGCGATCCGGCAGGTCCAGATCCAGCCCGACCTTGATCGCCTGACGGCGCTGGGCCTCACGATCACCGATGTCATGAACGCGGCGAAAGGAGCGATCGCGCTTCGAGGCGGCGGCGTTGTTGAAACCGCTGCGCAACGGATCACGATTGAAACGCCACCGCCGGGAGCCGATCCGCGCACCATCGCCGAAGCCGTCGTCACGATGCAGAACAATCGCCCGGTTCGCCTCGCCGACGTCGCAACAGTCACCATAGGTCCTGCAGCCAAGATAGGTGACGCGACGATCATGGGACAGCCCGG
>DASZVX010000050.1:0-3376 GCA_035547255.1 Hyphomicrobium sp. | reverse complement strand
GGCGCCTGCCGCGCCATGCGCGATGACGCTTTGGCCGGCGCGAAGGTGGCCGTGATCGAACAATCCCTGCCACGCGGTCAGGCCCGAGATCGGCAGGCTCGCGCCCACGGTGAAATCGACATCGCCCGGCAGCGGCGCGAGATTGCGCGCCTCGATCGCAATGAATTCCGCAAGCGTGCCATCGCGATACCAGTCGGCGAGCCCGAACACGCGCTGTCCGACCGAAAGCCCCGTCGTGCCATAGCCGAGCGTCGTGACCACACCCGCCAGCTCGTGTCCCGGGATCGCCGGCGCGCGGCCGCGCCCAAGACGATCAGCCCAGGTCGACGGCCACGTCAGTTCCGTCGGAACAAATCCCGACGCATGCACCTGAACGACGACCTCGTTGATCGCCGCCTTCGGCCCCGGCCGCTCCACCAGCGTCATCCCGGACGTTCCTGCGGCCCGGTCGCTCACCACGATTGCTTTCATTGGTGTTGGCTCCTTGGTCACGTGCCTCCGGGGCGGGCATGTTCCAGCGCATCTACCGCGTATCAAATAACGCGAACCACGAAGGACGGTTTCGCGAAGCAATCCTCCCGCGAAACCATCACCGAGGTACGGAATTATCAGACGTTGCCGTGGCGAAGCCGGATAATTGTTCGCCGAAAATCATGAGGGGGATTATCCGCTCGCGCCGCTTATGAAACACCTCTGCCCGTTCGCACCATGCGAATAACTGGACATGGGTTTGCCTCCACGACGCTTCAAGGACGCCTGCGATTGCAAATTGTCACTTCTCTACAGGAGATAGGTGGAATGAGGTAGCAATTGCCTAGGCCATTACTTTATCAATCACCGCCTTCATCCCAGGAGGTTGAAAAGATTCATTCGCCATTCGCGCAAGTATCAAATTGCGAAATACTTCGTATGAAACAGGGAGCCTTCGAAACGCCACGAAGCGTTTCAAGATATCTCGCCCCCGGAAAATGCTAACCCATGAGCCGTCCGCAAGCGCCGCTTCATATTTTGCACGCAATTCCTGCTCCTGCGTCTCTAACTTATCCCGGCTAAGAACTTCAACCTCTACAGCCTTCAAACGCGCTATCGAATTCATCACTGCGGCATGCAGCTCTCCCGCAAGATCGCCCTTGCTCGGATCCGTTCCTGTTCTTATCGCGGCCATGAGAGCGCCATTCGCAACCTCTGCCAGCTCGTGACGTAGGAGCTGCGGCATTGTCTGCCGTGCGCACTCTCGGAGCTCGTCAAATATTGTCGCTTGATCAGGCGGATTTCCCATCGCAAGCGATGCGAGTAGAGATGCAATGTGAGATGGGCTGATAAAATAGTTTTCTATGTGATATACGTCCCAAGCGAATGTGTTTACCGACTTACTTGGCGCTGCATCTGTATCGAAGTCTTTGTCAGTTATTGCGTAGAACTGAAAGGGCAACTGTCCCAGGGTAGCCGCACGATCGAGTATTTCATGTAGTGCTTTGACGCGCGCTTTATTGCTTCCAGAAATAAGGTTTGCGTGTTGCGTAAGCTGAGGAAATAGAGTGGCGGCAACGCGCCTATCAAAGTCTGCATCGCCTCCGCTCTCAAAAATGACGACTTTACCTCCTGGCCGGTAGCTCGCGAGATCGCCAACCAAATCGATCAACGCCAACTCAAGATCAGCGGTGACCTTTAGTGGTTTGAGCTGACTTTCTCCCGGCCGCACGCTGCCGCATGGCAGCATATGAAAAACGTTGTAACCGTCACGCCCAACCACCTCCCGAAGTAGCGCATCTGAGTGCGTTACTAGCCAGATCTGGTTCCCGAGTGCTTCGCCCAAATTCCTTTGGTAAAATTGTGGAAGGCCTCGAATTAGGCGTGGATTTAGATGAAGCTCTGGCTCGTCTAGCAAGATTACTGAATACCGCGGGGCCGAGTTTCTAATTCGAAGATAGCCGTAGAGAATTTCCTTCTCGCCAGCGCTAAGCTCGTCCAAGTCGTGCCGCCCGCCCGTTGAAGTCTTGACCGGAAATGAGAGACCTCCACTTGCAGTAGGCTGCGGGCCGAGAAATTCTTTATCTGGGAAGAACGAGGCGAACAGCTCTTGAAGTGTTTGCGTAAGCGTATCCGCTTGAGTTGAACCGCCTCCGGCCTTTTCGGTGAGCAATTCTCTTAGATAGGAAGACGCCATCTCACTCTTCACGCCCTGATACTTAGCCTGAGCATTGTAAAGAGTACTCTGACTTTTTTGTTGCTTGTTCGCGTCCAAATCCAGATTTACACCCGTCACATATTCGCGCGTGTAGTGGCGCTGTGCGCCGTGATAATCGATCACGCCTATTTCTCTCGGACGAAACGTACTAAAAATAACTTGCAGAGCGACAGAATTGACGATCATCGGGATGCCGCCCACAGGGATGAAACATTGACCAGTTATGCTCGGAGCGGCTAATTCCGCGACCAGAGCTGGCTTCAGTTCATCTACTTTCTTTTGAACTTCGGGTTCGCGCTCTCTGAATTGAGCAGCAAACATGGCCATTCGATAGCCACCCCATTCATAAGCCTCCGGAAGAACCGTGCGCCATACCATTTCTCTCAACAGTTCATTTGCTTGAGCCGTGATATAGCGCCGCTCCTCTTCAGCAAGCTGAAACGTTGCAATTATCCGGAGTTCTCTAGAGCGATCGTTGAACATTGATGTGAAATCGCTCGACCGATTTGATATCTGAATCGAGAATTCGCCCATCCATTGCTGCCATTCATTCTGCTGATAGCCTCCGTAAACGGATTTCAACAGGCGAATTGCATCAAATATGCAGGACTTACCTGATCCGTTTTGTCCGGCAACGATCACCATCGATCCTAGGTCGTTCAGCACGACTTCTCGGATACCGCGAAAGTTCGTAATGCTGAGGCTTTGAATTTTCATCGATGGCCGCTCCAGTAGCTGAAACTAAGAACCAAAACGTACTATCAGAGCGGGAATATGGACCAGTCGCCGGGTTCGGCCAAGCTGGATAGCGCCTCGCGTGGCTCGGCGCGTTCGCCAGTCGATTTGGTCCACTGGACCAAATTGCCGCTGAACGGCGCTGCCGATCAGCGTCGCGGCTCACTCCCACTCTATCGTCCCGGGCGGTTTGCTGGTGATGTCGTAGACCACGCGGTTCACGCCTCTCACTTCGTTGACGATGCGGGTCGAGACGCGGGCCAGGAACGAATGCTCGAACGGGTAGTAGTCGGCGGTCATGCCGTCGCTTGAGGTGACGGCGCGGAGCGCGAGCACGTAATCGTAGGTGCGGCCGTCGCCCATCACGCCGACGGTGCGCACGGGCAAGAGAACCGCGAAGGCCTGCCAGATCTTGTCGTAGAGACCGGCCTTGCGGATTTCGTCGAGATACAC
>DASZVX010000049.1:0-56011 GCA_035547255.1 Hyphomicrobium sp. | reverse complement strand
TTATGTCGCCGACATGGATGCGTCAAGTTGAGCAGGCTGCCTGCCGCCAGCGGCGCGCCGCCGCGTGCATCCGCCGAACAATACCTCTATCCTGATACCGATGATCAAACCGGCTTCCCGAGAGGAAATGCTTGCGCTGCTAGATTGGTTTCAAGCCATGGGGGTCGACGCCGCTGTGGATGAAGCGAGCTGCGACTGGCTGGCACGTGGTCCGACGCCCCCCGGCGCCGACTATGCTTGGCCTCGCCGGGACGATACACCCGCGCCGCCGCGACCAGAAAATGCGCCAATGCGGCGAATGCCGGCGCAAAACCACACATCTGAGATAACCCGCCCACGGGCAACGACGCCGCTCGGTGCGAGCGAAGCCGAGATCGGAGCTCGGCGCATTGCTCGACAAGCCGGTTCGCTCGAAGCTCTGGAAGCCGCGCTCAAGGACTTCGACGGTTGCGGACTCAAGGCGACGGCGACGAAACTCTGCTTTTATCGGGGTGCCCCCGCGGCCAACCTTATGATCGTCGGCGAAGCTCCTGGCCGCGATGAAGATCTGGCGGGCAAGCCATTCGTCGGCAGGGCGGGCCAGTTGCTCGACAAGATGTTGGCCGCGATCGGACTTAGCGAGGCTGACGTTCACATCACCAACATCGTCTACTGGCGACCGCCCGGCAATCGCACGCCAACGCCGCAGGAAGCGCTCGCCTGCCGGCCCTTCCTCGAACGCCAGATCGAGCTTGTCGGCCCGAAAATTCTGGTTGCCGTTGGAGGTGCTGCCGCAAAAGAGCTTTTCGGGGTTACCGAAGGCATCATGCGTCTCCGGGGCAAATGGCGCGAGGTTGCCATCGGCGAGCGTAAAATTCCGGCGATCGCGACGCTGCATCCTGCCTATCTGTTGCGGACGCCTGCAGCCAAACAACTGGCGTGGCAAGACCTGTTGCAGATCCGATCTAAACTTTGAACGGTCGGTGCATGTTCTTTTAATTTGATGCTTTTTTTACT
The DNA here is from genome assembly GCA_035547255.1 of Hyphomicrobium sp. Lineage (GTDB taxonomy): Bacteria > Pseudomonadota > Alphaproteobacteria > Rhizobiales > Hyphomicrobiaceae > Hyphomicrobium_B. Next base: position 55,015 of record DASZVX010000049.1, on the reverse strand, counting down.
TTGCTTGAATTTCTCCGGCTCGCGGTCGCGCTGATCCTGGAGTTCCCTTTAATTTTAGACATTAACTTAAGTGAGCCCGAAGCCGCGGCGTTTATGGTGCCCACTGAATATTCGTCCGTTCCTGTCGAGGTGACCTCCCCAAAGGAGGCCGGGCATTTCAATGGATAACCAGCACTCCGTGTTGCTTTATCTGCGTCCGACGCGGCTTATCTATGCGCGCGAAAGAGGGTGCTACGCGGATACGATTCCTAAAGCCTGGGCCAAGCTTTTTGCGTGGCTCCATGCGAATGGATTCTACACGTCGATCGGGCGGGGCTACGGCTTGGCGCGAGATAATCCGCTGGAGATCGGTCGCCAGAATTGCAGGTACGATGCGTGCGTAGAAATACGTTCGGAGGTCGAAGACAGGGCACTGCGGGAACTCGGCGTCACGACGCTACCGGGCGGGGTCTACGTGTGCCGGAGACTTTCCGGAAGCTATGATCGGATGCGGTCAGCCGTTGAGAACGTCTATTCGGAATTTACCCCGCTGCCCGGGCTTTGCTTCGACGAAAATCGGCCCATCGTCTCGATCTACTTCGATAATCCAAATCGCCTCGTCGACCGCGACCTGCGTTCGGATATTTGCGTGCCTGTGATCGCCGACGACGACTACGCCCGTCCGAAGTTGGCTGTGAGCGCCTGAAGCGCCTACGCGGCACTATCGCCGCTGGACGGAGCTGTGCCATCCGGCCAGAGTCTGGGACGCTGCACGTCCGCGGCGCTAGGATCTTTCTATGGCCGGCATCGACCTCAATCGCGCATTCGTTCCTGTCCGGATTGCCGTTCTGACCATGTCAGATACGCGCGCGGCAAGCGAAGACAAATCGGGTGATCTGCTCGCGAAGCTCATCGGCGAGGCGGGCCACGTCGTTGCAGATCGCAAGCTTGTCAGAGACGACGCGAATGCCATCAGAGCCGCGGTCGAAGCGTGGATCAACGACCCTGAAATCGATTGCGTCATCACGACCGGCGGGACCGGGTTCACCGGACGCGACGTGACGCCCGAAGCCGTGAAGCCCCTCTTCGAAAAAGACATCGAAGGCTTCGCGGTCCTCTTTCACATGCTGTCGTATCAAAAGGTCGGCACGTCGACGATACAGTCCCGCGCCTGTGCCGGCGTCGCGCATGGAACATATATTTTCTGCTTGCCGGGTTCGCCTGGCGCCTGCCGCGACGCCTGGGACGGCATCTTGAAATTCCAGCTCGATGCGCGGCATCAGCCGTGCAATTTCGTCGAGATCATGCCGCGGCTCGAAGAGCACCGAAAGTCAATAAGCTAGGACGCCGGGCGCAAGCCGTAGAGCCGCGCAATCACGTTGACCGGAATTCCTAAGCCAAAGAGTGCATGGCAGAGCTGATTTCGTAACGCCCGCAAGAGATACCCATCGCGGCGATAGGGTTCGGGTGAGGTTACGGCTCGCGCATCGAGCATCGCCAAGCGACGGCGGCCCAAGCGTCGCGCCAGATCGACATCTTCCATGACGGGCAGATCGCGATAGCCGCCGACAGCATCGAACAGCTGGCGAGGAATAAGCAAACCCTGGTCGCCATAAGGCATCGGCCAGAGCTTGCAGCGCCAATGGACGAGGCGCTCCAAAAGACGAGGCGCTAATCCCTTATCGTCGACGCGAAACGCAAATGCTCCGGCCGCGGGCTTGCGCTCGCCGTGATCGACCCGGCGCATGAACGCCGTGGCACTTCGCTCCCAGCCTTCTTCGAGGACCGTGTCGGCGTTCAAAAACAAAAGCCAGGGAAAGCGTGCCCGCGCGGAACCTTGAGCTAGCTGACTGCCGCGCCCTGGGGTGCCGGAAATAACATCGGCGCCAGCCAGATCCGCGATCGTCGTCGTCTGGTCGGTCGATCCGCCGTCGACGACAATGACCTGCCGAACGATCCCGTCGACTGCCGACGGGACAAGGGCCGAGAGCGTTGCCCCCAGCGTGTGCTCGGAATTGTGCGCGGCGATGATAACCGAAATCATGTGGTTTACTGACACGCCGCACATACGGCGGCAAGGCACGTGCCCGTCGCGGGTTCACGTACAAAACTGAATCTGATTCCGAGTTTTGTTCTTTATTTGTTCCTATTGTTTTGCTACAAGGCGGCAACCGCAATGAAGGGCTGCCGTGGCTTCCTCCAGCGAACCGCATGACCAGACAGCACGTCGCCACGTCATCGACGTGGAGCGCCGTCACGGACGGGGCGCGCGCTCGAATGCGACGGGGCGTTTCGAGAAAGACGTGCACGAGGCTTTCGACGACGGCTGGGAGAGCCTTGGGCAACTCGAGGCCTTTAAGACGGAGGTCTTCGAGGACACCGCGAAGTCGATCATCGCGCGCAACGACAGTCCCGATATTTCGTTCGACGGATCGATCAACCCTTATCGGGGCTGCGAGCACGGCTGCATCTATTGCTACGCGCGCCCGAGCCATTGCTACCTCGGTCATTCAGCGGGGCTCGATTTCGAAACGAAGCTCTATGCGAAATCTGATGCGGCGGCATTGTTAGAGCGCGAGTTCGCCAAACCCGGCTATCGACCGACGACGATCGCGCTCGGCGGAAATACGGACCCCTATCAACCGATCGAACGCCAGCGCAGGATCACCCGCTCGATCCTCGAAGTCATGGCGCGCACGAACCATCCCGTCGGCATCATCACCAAGTCGGCGCTTGTTACTCGCGACATCGACATCCTGCAGCCCATGGCCGCGAAAGGCTTGGCGAAAGTTGCCGTCTCCATCACGACTCTCGATCGCCGTGTCGCACGAGCGATGGAGCCACGCGCCGCCACTCCTTCACGACGCCTCGAAACGGTGCGGCAGCTGTCACAAGCAGGCATTCCCGTCACCGTCATGGTTGCGCCGATCATTCCGGGCCTCACCGATCATGAAATCGAGCCAATTCTGGAAGCCGCGCGCGAGGCCGGAGCCCGTGATGCAGGCTATGTGCTTCTGCGGCTTCCTCTCGAGATCAAGACGCTTTTTCGCGAATGGCTTGCGGAAGAATTTCCGGGGCGCGCCAATCGCGTCATCTCTCTCTTGCAATCCATGCACGGCGGGCGCGACTACACGCCGGAGTTCGGATTGCGCCAGCGCGGTAAAGGTCCCTACGCGACGCAGATCGCCTTGCGCTTCAGACTCGCGAAGCAGCGCTTGGGTCTTGGCGGCGAGCGCGGCGCGATGCGGACCGACCTTTTCGAACCGCCTGGAGACAGGGGAAAACAGCTGAAGCTGCTTTGACGGCTCCTTGCGCGATGATCAATCTCGCGCATGAAGATTTCCGATTCGCGCATCAAGCCGACTTTCGAACTCGAGGCTGCAGAGCATCAGCTTGGGTCGCGACCCATCGCGGGCGTCGATGAGGCGGGCCGCGGACCTTGGGCGGGTCCGGTCGTGGCGGCCGCGGTCATCCTCAACCCGGACAAGATTCCCGCGAACATCGACGACAGCAAAGCGCTCGACGAAGACTCGCGCGCCTTCCTTTACAACCGGATCAGAAAGGTCGCGATCGTCGGCGTCGGTATCGCCGACGTCGATCGCATCGATCGCGAGAACATCCTCGGTGCAACGCTCTGGGCGATGGCGCAGGCCGTGAGTCAGCTCGGTGAGGTTCCGAAGCTCGTCCTTGTCGACGGAGATAAGACACCGCGTGTCCCGATGTCCGTCCGTGCGATCGTCAAGGGTGATTCAAAATGTCTCTCCATCGCCGCGGCGTCGATCGTCGCCAAGGTTACGCGTGACCGTTTGATGATGGAATTTGCGCGCGATTATCCTGGCTACGGATTCGAGCGGCATAAAGGTTACGGAACGCCAGAACACCAAGCGGCAATTGCAAAACACGGTGTTACGGCCTTGCACCGGAGGTCGTTCCGGCCGGTTCAACTCGCCTTGGGTCTCGTCGACGAGAAAGTCTCGCGACGGCGATCGCAGCCCGGACTCGGGTTGCAGGTCGAATCGAAAATATAAGCTCTTGCGGCCCTCTATTCGTATTCCAACGCGCGGCCGATCATGTACAAAGATCGTCGGCTCGCCTGCGTGTGTCCTGCGGCGAAGTCTCAGTAATCGTAGCGTTACGGGTAGTGTATATGGTGTCGCGTCGCGTCAAGGGCCGCTCCGGGAGCGGACGGATACTCGTTGGTGATTGCATCGACGAATTGAAGAAGATCGCCAGCGCAAGTGTCGATCTCGTCTTTGCCGATCCACCTTACAATCTACAGCTTGCAGGCGATCTGCTTCGACCAAACAACACGAAGGTCGACGGCGTCGACGACGCTTGGGACAAGTTTCAGGATTTCGCGGAGTACGACGCTTTCTGCCGCGCCTGGCTAAAGGAGTGCCGGCGCGTGCTGAAGCCGGACGGCGCTATCTGGGTCATCGGCTCCTATCACAATATCTTCCGGCTCGGCGTGGCGATCCAGGATCTCGGCTTTTGGATCCAGAACGACGTCATCTGGCGGAAAGTCAATCCGATGCCGAACTTCCGCGGCAAGCGCTTTACGAACGCTCACGAGACGATGATCTGGGCCGGACGCGATCGCAAATCGCGCGTGACGTTCAATTACGAAAGCCTGAAGGCTTCTAACGACGACCTGCAGATGCGATCGGATTGGCTGTTCCCGATCTGCTCGGGACCAGAGCGCTTGAAAGACGATGGCGGCCGCAAGGCGCATCCGACGCAGAAGCCCGAGGCGCTTCTGCATCGCATTATGATCGCGTCGACGAAACCCGGCGATACGGTTCTCGATCCTTTCTTCGGTACCGGCACGACGGGCGCAGTCGCCAAGCGTCTCGGACGCAAGTTCATCGGCATCGAGCGCGATACGGACTATGCTCACGCCGCTGAGGAGCGCATCGCGAAGGTGAGGCCGCTCGATCTCGATGCCATCGAAGCCATGCCTTCAAAGCGCAACGAGCCGCGCATTCCGTTCGGACAGATTCTGGAGCTCGGTATTCTTGAGCCGGGACAGAAATTGTTCGGACCACGCCGCGAAGTTCGTGCGGAAGTTCGCGCCGACGGCACCCTCGCGTGCGCTGGCCAGCAAGCGTCGATCCATCGGCTCGGTGCGCTCGTGCAGGGCAAGGCCGCGTGCAACGGCTGGACCTACTGGCATTTCGAGGCCGAAGGGAAACTGAAGCCAATCGACGTGTTGCGCGGCGAAGCGAAACGACAGCTTGGCCTCAGCCATTCAGCCGCGGCGGCTGCCGGCAAATAACTGCGATCACTCCGCGTTCATTCCGTGCGTGATGACTTTTTTCATCACGCTCGGAAGCGCTTGCGCGTGAAGATCGCGACGGTGAACCCAGCGGCAGCGATCCTGCTCGGCCCAGAGTGTGAAGCTCGCATCGACGGGCACGAGCGCACGATAGACGACGAGTTCGAGCCGGAAGTGCGTGAAAACGTGCACCACTACTCCCGGCACCGGCATCCATGAGGTCGTCACAGGAGCTGAGCGCAAAGCCTCCTTTTTCGACGGTAATGCGTCGCCCCAATGCGTGGATGGAACTTCCAGCATACCGCCGAGCAGTCCAGCTTCTGGACGCTGGCGGAGCAGCACCGCGCCGTCTTCTCGCTGTACGAGAAACGCGACGCCGTAACGGGACGGTCGCGCCAGCTTCTGCGCTTTAATGGGCAAGCTTTCGGCAAGGCCACGAGCACTCGCAGCGCAATCCTGCTGCACAGGGCAAACAAGGCAGGATGGATTTTTCGGCGTGCAGATTTCCGCGCCGAGATCCATCATGGCCTGAGCGAAATCGCCGGCTCGCCGGGCGGGCGTGAGTGTAGCCGCGAGATTGCGTATTTCCGATTTGGCTCCTGGAAGAGGCTGCTGGACCGCAAAGAGCCGCGACACGACGCGCTCGACATTGCCGTCGACCGGGGTCGCTTTTTCTCCAAACGCAATTGCAGCGATTGCCGCCGCCGTATAGGGGCCGATGCCCGGCAACTCACGCAGCGCAATTTCAGCGCGCGGAAAGACGCCGTCGAAGTCGCGAACGACAACGTCGGCGCAGGCTTTCAGATTTCGCGCGCGTGAATAATAGCCGAGCCCGGCCCATTGCTGCAGGACTTCCTCAAGCGGAGCCGCCGCGAGCGCAGTGACGTTCGGCCAGCGCGTCACGAATTTCTGGAAATACGGGATGACGGCTTTCACAGTCGTCTGCTGCAGCATGATCTCCGACAGCCAGACGCGATAAGGATCGGCCTTCTTGCGCGGTCCGTAACGCCAGGGGAGATCACGGCGTTCGGCCTCGTACCATCTGAGCAACGCCTCGACCGTCTCCGGGCCTGCCGGCCTAAGAGGCAATTGCTTCTGTGTTTTCTGAGGAGCGCCCATGCGTCCCCTGTTCTCTGGTTGCGCCGGACTGCCGAATCGCGTCGACGATGGTAATTGTCCTGTACGACACCACAAGCGAACGCGAGCCTTCGAACGCCATGAACGGCAAACAACCCACAGCCGTGGCGCGGTCCCTGCCGGCCGATACGCGGACCGGCAAAGGGTACTTTGCGCGTTCGGTCGGGGCGTTCATACCCAAAGTTGTAGCGGCGGCGTTTGAAAAGTTCGGCTTTCACACAGCTGAAATCATGACGTCCTGGGAAACGATTGTCGGCAGCGATCTGGCCCGGCTGACCCGGCCGGAAGCGATCAAATGGCCGCGCGGAGCCAAGGCGCGTGTCGCTTCGGAAGACGATGATGCGCGGACTGCCGGGGCTACGCTGATCCTTGCTTCGGACCCGGCATTCGCGCTTGAGGTTTCATATCGGACCCAGGAAATCATCGATCGGATCAATCGCTATTTCGGCTACCGCGCCATCGCACAATTGCGTGTGGTTCAGGTGCCGAAAGCGGAAAACCCGGCGACCAGGGAACGCGGTCCGCATACGCCCGTTAGAAAGCCGGAAACCTCGACCCCACGGGCGGCGGAGGGGCTCGTCGCGGCCCTCGATGCGCTCGCAAGCAATATCAAGGCCGCGACCCAGGCGCGCTAAGCCGCCGCAACTCCAATAATTGGGCGTTCAGTTGCTATTCAGCGCGCTTTCGGCTTATTCGAGCGCCAGAACCGTGCTACGCGGAGCCCTTGTTTCTCATCGACATATCCCCCAAAGGAGCCACGACCTTGAGCGAATTCAGCAACCTTCTTTCGGGCCGTTCCTGGTCGCGTCGTGCAGCTTGGCTCGGCTTCGCGGCAACCGTCGCTGTCAGCGGTTTTGTGATCCTCGCGTCCGGACCAAGCCTTGCTCAGCGCAAGGAAGGCCCCGCCGAAGTTTCGGTCGAAGAATTGATGAAGCCGACGGACCTTCCCGATCTCGCCCTCGGTTCCGCGGACGCCAAGGTGACTGTCGTCGAATACGCCTCGATGACATGCCCGCACTGCGCGCATTTCGAGAACGACGTCTTCGATGACTTCAAAAAGAAATACATCGACACCGGCAAGGTCCGCTTCGTCTTTCGCGAATTCCCGCTCGATAACCTCGCCGCGGCTGTGTCGATGCTGGCCCGTTGCGCAGGCGGCGACAAGACTTTCCCGCTGATCCAAACCTTCTATGCCAAACAGCAGGATTGGGCCTTCGCACAGGGCAACCCTGTCCCGCGACTCTTCGATATCGCCAAGCAGGCAGGGTTTACCCAGGAGAGTTTCGACAAGTGCCTGACCGATCAGAAACTTCTGGATCAGATCACGGCGGAACGGAAGCGCGCCAGCGATACGTTTGGCGTCAATGCCACACCTACATTCTTTATCAACGGCAAGAAGCTTCAGGAAGCGCCAACGATGGAAGCTTTCGATAAGGTGATCGAGCCGCTGCTGTCGGCGAAGTAACCTCGAGATTTCTGATGCCGTTGATCCGCGCCCTGGCCTTTTTCGCCACCATCATCATGGCGGCGATGGCCAGCGGATGCGGCGCGACACTTCCACAAACCGCGAGCATAACGAGCGACGCGAACGGCGCCGGTGCGGCTTACCCGTCTATAGGATCAGAGCGGCCGGAGGGCGTTCCGACGCCGTTCGGTGAAACATCCGGCCCGGTGATAACCGGCCGGGAGGTCATCGCGAATCCGACGATTGCCGACATCATGGCGCCAAGCCCGCTGCCCGAGATGAGCTGGGGCAGTGCCACTGCTCCGGTGACGATCGTACAATATGCATCGCTGACCTGCCCGCACTGCCGGAACTTCCATCTGACAGTTTATCCCGAACTCAAGCGGCGTTTCATTGATACGGGAAAGGTTCGCTACATCCTGCGCGAATTCCCCATCGGCAAGACCTCCGGCAACGCGACCATCGCTCTCAGATGCGCTCCGCCTGATAAGTACATGGATCTCTATGGGAAATTCATGCAGCAGCAGGCTACTTGGGTGTCGCTCGAAGTCCGGCTCGATGCAATTTACGCGGTCGCACGTCAGGTGGGGATGACACGCCCGCAATTTGACGCCTGCTTGCAGAATCAAGGCATGATCGAAAACCTCAAGTGGGTGAAGGATCGCGGGCGCAAGCTCGGTATCGTTGGAACGCCGAACTTTTTCATCGGCACCAAGCTCATCAAGAAAGAGCTGACGATTGCCGAGATTGCGGACTACGTCCAGCTAGCCGAGCAGCACGGCGGGACGCCGACGGCGGCAGCAAGTCCTTAGCGCTGACCTCGCGACGGTCCTGAGCCACTCTGAGCAGGCATCGAGGACTACAAGACGAAATGAAAATCACGCGACTCCGGCTTCTCGGGTTCAAGTCCTTCGTAGATCCAACCGAGCTCGTCATCGAGCCCGGACTGACGGGCGTTGTCGGACCGAACGGATGCGGCAAGTCGAACCTGCTCGAAGCGCTTCGCTGGGTGATGGGCGAGTCATCGCACAAGTCCATGCGTGCTGCCGCGATGGATGACGTCATTTTTGCCGGAACAACGGGACGGCCAGAACGCCAGAGCGCCGAAGTCACGATGTTCCTCGACAACAGCGCCCGTCGCGCGCCGGCTGAATTCAACGACAACGACACGATCGAAATCACGCGGCGCATCGAGCGCGACGCCGGATCGGCATACCGGATCAACGGCCGCGAAGTGCGCGCGCGGGATGTCAAAGTCCTGTTCGAGGACGCTGCGACGGGAGCGCGTTCGCCGGCGCTCGTGCGACAGGGACAGATCGGCGAACTCGTCAACGCCAAGCCCGAGCAGCGACGCCGCATTCTTGAAGACGCGGCTGGCATCGCAGGCCTCCATACGCGGCGTCACGAAGCGGAGCTGCGGCTCAAAGCGGCTGAAGCCAATATCGAACGCCTGAGCGATGTCATCGGCCAACTCCAGTCACAGTCCGATTCCCTGAAACGGCAGGCGCGCCAAGCCCGTCGCTATAAGGAGATTTCGGGCGAGATTCGCCAGCAGGAAGCGCTGGCCATGCACCTGACGTGGCAGGAAGCGCAGACGAGTGTCGAGCATGACGAAGCGCAACTCGCCGAGGCCATGGCACGCCTCGGTGCGGCGACAGAAGCCGAAGCCAAATCGTTCAATGATGAGCTTCGTCTTGCCGAGGAGTTGCCGCCGCTTCGCGAAGCCGAAGCCCAGAAAGCTGCGGCCTTGGCGCGCTTCAAGATCGAACAGGAAAATCTCGAGCGCGAGGCACAGCGGGCCGCCGATCGGGCGCACGAGCTCGATGCCCGCATAAAGCAACTTGAAGCGGATCTTGCGCGGGAATCCGGTTTCATCCGCGAGGCCAAGGAGACGCTTGTTCACCTCGATGCCGATCTGGCGGCCATCAAGGAAGCAGATATCAAGGCCGTCGACGATGAAGCAACCGAGCGCAGCAATCTCGAATTTGCCGAGGCACGGCGCGTTGAAGCTGATGAGCATTTCGGTGATATCACGCACCGGGCTGCGGAGGCGCGCGCGCGATTGCGCAGCCTCGAAGAAGCGCTGAAAGAGAGGAAGGATCTTGTTGCGACGATCACACGGCAAGTGGCGTCTCTCGACGCGCAGATCGCCGACATCACCAGCAGGGCGCCGGACCGGCAACAGCTTGATGAGATTTCCGAGCGCGGTCACACACTCTCGCAAGACATAACGGACATTGAAGCGCAAACGGTTGCGGCGGAAGAAGCCGTAAAGACCACACAGGTCGAAGCGAGAGCGCGGCGCGATGAAGCGCAACGCGTGCGCCTCGCGGCGAACGCATTCTCGACCGAGCGGGAAACGATCGCCAAACTTCTGGCCGTGGCGGACGAAGGCGCCTACCCGCCCGCCGTCGATCAAATCCGCGTCTCGCCTGGTTACGAAACGGCGCTTGGCGCGGCGCTCGGGGACGATCTCGAAGCTCCGCTGGCGGTGGAAGCCAGCGTTCACTGGCGTCATCTCGACGTTCCGGCCGAAGAGCACGCGCTGCCAGCAGAAGCCGAGCCGCTGGTGATGCACGTCAACGCCCCGCAGGAGCTTACGCGGCGGTTGCGCCAGATCGGCGTCGTGCACCGGTCCGCGGGTCCGCTTTTGCAGCCGCATCTGAAACCGGGCCAGCGTCTCGTTTCGCTCGAAGGCGATCTCTGGCGGTGGGACGGCTTCGTCGCGGCTGCCGGCGGCGTGACGCCCGCGGCGCAACGACTAGCGCACAAGAACCGCCTCCTTGAACTCGATCGTCAGGCGCAATCCGTGCTGAACGAGGCAAAGGATACGATCGATGCCGAACGCGCGGCGGCGGATGCCGCGCAAAATGCCGAAGCCGAGGAGCGGCGTTTGCGACAGTTGTGGCGTGACAAGCAGAATGAGCTCGCGCAGGTTCGCCAGAAGCTGACGTCGCTTGAAAAACTACAGCGCGAAAGCGAGACGCGGCTTGCCGCCGTCACAGCGCAGAGATCGCGCGCCGATGAAGATCTGACCAACGCCCAGGCGCGACATGTCGAGATCGAAGCGCACATCGTCACGATGAGCGCGGGGGAAGATCTCGAACCGCTGCTCAAGACGGCGCAGACGGAAGCGGAGCGGGCACGGCGCGACGTGGCCGAGGTTCGCGTCCGGCTCGGCAGCATCGAGCGTGACCGCCAGATCAGGGCGGAACGAATTCGCCATGCCAACGCGGACGTCGCACGATGGAAGGGTCGACATGAGAGCGCCGAGCAGCAGGTGCAGGCACTCGAAGCGCGGCTCACCGAAACACGTAGCGAAATCGACGCCAATGCCGATCTGCCCGACCGTATCGCCGCGCAGCGCGAAACGCTGCTATCGGCGCTGTCGCACGCAGATGAGGATCGCAAGTCCGCTGCCGATGCTCTTGCCTCAGCGGAAGCGGCGCTCCGTGTCGCAACGGAGGGACTGAGGGCCGCGCAATCGGAAGTTTCGAGCGCACGCGAAGCCAATGCACGAATTGAAACGCGCCTCGAAAACGCGCGCCAGCGCCGGCAAGAGGCTAGCCGACACATTCGCGAAACCTTCGAAGTCGCGCCGGAAGATTGCCTCACGATTGCAGCCGTCTCCGAATTCACGACGATCCCACCGCTCGCAGAGGTCGAGAAGCAGCTCTCGCGGCTGAAGGCCGACCGCGAACGGCTTGGCGGCGTCAATCTGCAAGCAGACGAAGATCTCGCCGAAGTGTCGAAGCAGCTCGAAGGCCTCTCGTCCGAGCGCAACGATCTTGAGCAGGGCATCCTGAAGCTTCGCGGTGCGATTCAGCAGCTCAACCGCGAAGGCAAAGCACGGTTGGACGAAGCCTTTGCTACCGTCAACGCGCACTTCGAACGGCTGTTCACGCATCTGTTCGGCGGCGGCGAAGCGCGCCTCGAGATGATCGAAAGCCCGGAGGATCCGTTGGAGGGCGGCCTCGAGATCATTGCCAAGCCGCCGGGCAAGAAGCCCGCGACGCTGTCGCTGCTTTCGGGCGGCGAACAGACGCTGACGGCGCTGTCGCTGATCTTTGCGGTATTCCTGACGAACCCGTCACCGATCTGCGTGCTGGACGAGGTCGATGCACCGCTCGACGATGCCAACGTCGACCGCTTCTGCCGGCTGATGGAGCAGATGGCGAGCGAAACCGCGACGCGTTTCCTGGCAATCACGCATCATCCAATGACGATGGCGCGGATGAACCGCCTGTTCGGCGTGACCATGGCGGAAAAGGGCGTGTCCCAGCTTGTGTCGGTCGACTTGCAGACCGCCCAGAGCTTCCGCGAGGCGGTCTAAGCGCCAGATACCATGCTCGACCGCCTGCTGTCCCTCTGGAACCCCTGCCTTACGGGGTGCGTTCTCCATTCCTAGAGGAAATGGAGGCCGTCTGTGGCAAGACAACAGTATTCGCCGACAAAAGGCGAAGTTCTCGAACCGACAGAAGCGCGGCAAGCCAGCTCCCGGAAAATGAACTTTCGGGTTTTGATCATTTCGACTGCATTGATCGTCGTGATCTTCGCTGCGTTTACAATTGTTTTCCTTTACCAAACGCCCGCGCCCATGGATGCGTCGAGCGGGCCGCAGCCTTCGACGACTTCGCCGGCAACAAACGTTCAGCCGTAGGCCAACGAGAGCCGCATATTGAGGAGCCCTTCAGGCCCCTGTCTCATGCGGCAGCAAAAGGCAGCGCAATGGCTGCCTTTTTTCTCACCGTGGGCCGTTTACAGGCCCTAAGGCCTCCATCAGCAAGCGGATGGCTGCGCCGTTTCGCCGTACCTGCCGTGGGGGCCGTTTGCTCCCATTTTCTTGACACCCCCAGACCCCCTATCTATGGTCCGCGCCGTCGAACTCCCACAGCGGCCGATTTTCCGCAATTCTGGATGGTTTGAACCATGTCAGCCGATGGCAAGGGTCAATCTCCGGGCAACGGCGAAATTAGCCCGGAAGACCGTGAAGCAATCCGCAAGCGGTCAGAGGAACTCGGCCAGAAACTCGACGCGATCAAATCGCAGCGAGCGAAGGCCGAACGACCCGCGATCCAAGGAAGCCAGTCCGCTGATTTTGGGACGGCTTTCAAGTTCGCTGCTGAGTTGGTCGTCGGTGTTGTTGTCGGCGGTGGGCTCGGCTGGGCACTCGACAAGCAATTCGGCACGGCGCCTTGGTTGATGATCGTTCTGGTCATCCTTGGCTTCGCTGCAGGTCTTCTGAATGTTGTCCGCGCCGCCCAAGAGGCGCAGACAAAAAATGAGCCGCTGCAAAAGGCAGCGCCTTCGGTAAAAGACGACGACGAATGAGACGCAGGGGGTAAAAGCTTGGCTGCCGAAGTTGTTGGAGAAACTGCTCATCACGGACCGATGGAGCAGTTCGAGATCCATCGGATCTTCTCGCTCAATCTGTTCGGGCACGACGTTTCGTTCACGAACTCGGCGCTGATGATGATCGTGGCGCTGGTTCTCATATCGGCGTTCATGGTCTTTGCGATGCGATCGCGCTCGCTCGTGCCGTCTCGCCTCCAATCACTTGCTGAAGTTACCTACGAATATGTCGCCGGCATGGTCAAAGAGAGCCTCGGCGAAGAGGGAATGAAGTATTTCCCGTGGGTCTTCTCGATCTTCATCTTCATTCTGGTCCTGAACTTCATCGGCTTGATCCCCGGCGTCTTCACGGTGACGAGCCACATCATCATCACCTTCGCGCTCGCAGCGATGGTTTGGATCACTGCGACGATCATCGGTTTCTGGAAGCATGGCACCGGCTATCTCCGGCTCTTTGTCCCGCACGGCGTTCCGTTGTGGCTGCTGGTCGTCATCGTCCCGATCGAACTCATTTCCTATTTCATCCGCCCGATCAGTCACTCGGTGCGTCTTTTCGCAAACATGATGGCCGGACACACGATGCTCGAGGTGTTCGCCGGCTTCGCGGTCATGCTGCCGTGGTGGGGCAAGATTGCGCCGACCGGCTTCATGGTGGCCTTCACCGGCCTCGAAGTTCTGGTCGCGTTCCTGCAGGCTCTGATCTTTACGGTCTTGACCTGCATCTACCTGAACGACGCCGTCAACATGCACCACTAACCGGATCTTTTGAGATCCGGCGCGGACTTTCCAACTCCAAAGCTACAGCAAAGGGAGACTTTGAAATGGACCTTCAAGCAGCGAAGATGATCGGCGCGGGCCTCGCGTGCAGCGCGTTGATCGGCGCTGGTGTCGGCATCGGTAACATCTTCGGCAACTACCTTTCGGGCGCTATGCGCAATCCGTCTGCCGCTCCGGGTCAGTTCACGAACCTTCTGATCGGCTTCGCGCTCGCCGAAGCAACGGGCCTCTTCGGCCTCCTGATCGCGCTCATCATTCTCTACGGTTGAGACTGGGCGCGGCACTGTAACCGGAGGCTAACGATGTTTGCCGGCACCACCATGCTGTTCACGGTCGCTGCTGAGGCGGCCGAGGAAGCCTCGAAGTCCGAGGGGCTGCCGCAGCTCGATCCCAACCACTTCACGGGGCAGCTCTTTTGGCTGACCGTGACGTTCGTCGCCTTGCTCTTCGTCATGAGCAGGATTGCGCTGCCACGCGTCAGCGATGTCCTCGATGAGCGTCGCGACCGGATTAAGCGTGATCTCGACGCTGCCGGACGTCTCAAGGCGGAAACGGACAAGGCACTTGCCGACTATGAGAAGGCACTTGCCGACGCACGTTCCAATGCCTCGGGCATCGCCAAGGAGACTCGCGAACAGCTCGCGTCGGAAACCGACGCGGAGCGGCAGCGGGTCGATGCGCAGATCGCCGTGAAGCTTCAGGACGCCGAGGCGCGCATTTCGGCGACGAAGTCGAAGGCCGTGTCGGCCATTGGCGACATTGCGACTGAGACGGCACGTGCGGTGGTTTCGAAGCTCATCGGGCAGGATGTTTCACCCGACGACGTCAAGAAAGTGCTCCAACCGGCCCCGGGCGAGTGAGGATAAGCGATGTTTAGTCCGAGCAATCCACTTTTCTGGGTTCTGGTCGCCTTCCTGGCGTTCGTGGCGTTGGTTCTCTACTACCGGGTGCCTTCAGCGATCGGCAAAATGCTCGATGATCGGGCCGACGCCATTCGCAAGGAACTCGACGAAGCGCGTAAGCTGCGTGAGGATGCCCAAGCCCTTCTTGCCGACTATCAGCGGAAGGCTCGCGAAGCCGAAACGGAAGCCCGGACGATCATCGACCAGGCAAAGCGCGAGGCAGAGGCGTTGGCGGTCGATGCGCGCAAGGCACTCGCCGAGAGCCTCGAACGGCGCTCGAAGATCGCCGAAGAGAAAATCGCACGAGCTGAGACACAGGCCCTGAGCGAAGTTCGTGCCACGGCTGTCGAGACCGCCGTATCGGCGGCACATGAGCTTTTGAAAACGAGGGCGGCCGGTTCGGTCGGCGATGCGCTGATTTCGCAATCGATCAACGACCTTCGGGGCAAGCTGAACTGATAAGAGCAACAGCGCTCGGACACCAAATTGAAAAAGCCAGGCTTCGGCCTGGCTTTTTTGTTAGCCGACGCGGCTTGTACAATACTTATCAGCCGGAGCCTGACGCTCTGCTGTCAAATCCGATGATGAGTTCAAATTCGCCAGGCCGCGATCCTTCAGGGACGGCGAAGCTGATCGTGTGTACGGCCGAGAAGTAGCTGATCGGCTTATCCGCACCGATGTTGACGTCGACCTTCATGGAATCGGTCGCGACCCTGTCGCGCTTGGAATCGTTGACGACGACTGCAACGGGCAGCGTCAGCGCGCCTGCCTGTCCTTTCGGACCGAGCAGAACGCGACCCGAGAAGCCATACTTGACGACAACGCGGCCCGGCTCGATCTGGCATTCACGTGCGGTTTTCGTGATCTCGCCGCGCTGCGTCACCGACATAGCGTCGCCGACGTGGCCCTGCTCGTAGAATGTGATGTAGTTGTCGTGCGGCGCGATTCTGAGGCGCGGGCATCCTGCCTCGACGTCCCCGACATTTGTGCTGCCTGTCGCGCTCGCATCGGACGATTTCGCCGCATCGAGCAATTGATCTTCGGAGACATTGGAGACTTGCGAACCCGACGAGCCACTGCCGAACATGCCGCCGCCGAGGCCAGACGTCAGCGATGACATTCCGCAACCGCCAAGCGCCATTGCGGACATGCCTATCGAAACGAGGGCGAGCGCCGGGGTCGGCGCGATCCGTCTACCGCGCCTTACACCCGCACCCCCTTGATAAGGATGCTGATGATCCAAATTCTGCAACAATAACCCCCGAGGTTCCGAAACTCGGCCCCTTGTATTGCCCAAAAAGGACCGTACCATCCGACCCAGCCGGCATCCAACAGCATTTTCAGATGCGTCGGATGAGTATAAAGAACTTCGTTCTTCCATGTCCGGCCTTAACCAATTGAAGTGACCGTGCCGAAGCCACCGCTCAAAATATTGCTCGCTGCGCCCCGCGGCTTCTGTGCCGGCGTTGATCGCGCTATTCAAATCGTAGAACAGGCTTTGACGAAATTCGGAGCCCCCGTCTACGTCCGACACGAAATCGTACACAACCGCTATGTTGTTGATTCCCTGAAAGCCAAAGGCGCCGTTTTTGTGAAGGAACTGGATGAGATACCGGATACCACGCAACCCGTGATTTTTTCGGCACACGGGGTCGCCAAGGCCGTTCCAGAAGCCGCGAAAAACCGGAACATGTTCGTCGTCGATGCGACTTGTCCACTGGTGTCGAAAGTCCACATGGAGGCGGCGCGCCACTACGAGCAAGGCCGGGAAATCGTCCTTGTCGGCCATCGCGGCCACCCGGAAGTTGTCGGCACACTGGGACAACTCCCTGCCGGTGCCATCCACTTGGTCGAATCGCCCGAAGACGCTCGCGCATTCGTACCGCGTGATTCGTCTAAACTCGCCTACGTCACGCAGACGACGCTGTCGCTCGACGATACGGCTGAGATCGTGGCGGTCCTCAAGGAGCGATTCCCTGAGATCGGCGGCCCGGTGAAAGAGGACATCTGTTACGCGACGACGAACCGGCAGAACGCAGTCAAGACGATCGCACCGAAGATCGACGGTTTGCTCGTCATCGGCGGGCCAAAAAGCTCGAACTCACTGCGACTGGTCGAAGTTGCCGCGAAGGCCGGATGCAAGTTTTCTTTCCTTGTCGAGCGCGCCCAGGACATTCCGTGGCGAGACCTGGAAGGAGCTCAGACGATCGGCATCACAGCAGGTGCATCTGCACCGGAAGTCATCGTCAACGAGGTCGTCGAAGCCATTCGCGAACGCTATGACCTCAATATCGAAGTCGTGACGACACTCGAAGAGCGTGTCGTTTTCAACGTGCCACGCGAAGTCAGGGTGGCGCGCACCCAGGCCGAGCAGCAGTAGACCTCCATTCGGCGTACAGGACAAACATGGCGGTCTATACCGAAGTCAGCGACGAAGACCTCGCGCGCTTCATTCGTCCCTATAATCTGGGCAACTTGCTTTCGTGCAAAGGCATCGCCGAGGGCGTCGAAAACACCAACTATCTGGTGCACACGACGGCGGGCGAGTTCATCCTGACCATCTATGAAAAGCGGGTTGATCCGAAGGATCTTCCGTTCTTCCTCGGGTTGATGGAGCACCTTTCGGCACGGGGCGTAACGTGTCCGCTCCCTGTTCGCGATGGCGAGGGACGCGTTCTGAACGAACTGGCCGGAAGGCACGCGGCGCTCGTGACGTTTCTCGAAGGCATGTGGCCGAGGCGACCAAAGGTCGAGCAGTGCCTGGAGCTTGGGAAAGCTCTGGCGCGTATGCATATTGCGGGAGAAGGGTTTCCGCTTCATCGCGCCAACGCTCTGGGGCTTCACGGATGGCGGCCTCTGTTCGAAAAGTTCGCCCCGTGTGCAGGAGAAATCTTGCCTGAGCTGGAGCAGCTCATCTCAGATGAACTCTCATTTCTCGAGGCATCCTGGCCGAACGACTTGCCTCAGGGTGTCATTCATGCAGACCTTTTCCCGGACAACGTCTTTTTCATCGGCGACAAGCTTTCGGGGCTGATCGACTTTTACTTCGCCTGTAATGACGCCCTGGCCTACGACATCGCCGTTTCGCTCAATGCGTGGTGCTTCGAGCCAAACTGCCATTTCAATGCCACCAAGGGACGTGCGTTGCTCAAGGGCTACGACAGCGTTCGCAAGCTGAGCGCGATGGAGCGGCATGCGTTGCCAGTTCTCGCTCGCGGGGCGGCGATGCGCTTCCTCTTGACCCGAAGTTTCGATTGGTTGAATACGCCTCACGATGCGCTTGTCGCGCGCAAGGACCCGATCGATTATGTGCGAAGGCTACGCTTCCATCAGTCCGCTCAATCGATCTCAGATTATGGCTTTGAACAGGCCCGATGACTGCTGAATCACCCAAGATTCTGATCTATAGCGACGGCGCATGTTCCGGAAATCCGGGTCCGGGCGGCTGGGGCGCTGTGCTGATTTCAGGAAACCACCGCAAAGAAATCAGCGGTGGCGAAGTCCTGACGACCAACAATCGCATGGAGCTGCTAGCCGCGATCTCGGCGCTCGACGCCCTGAAGAAGCGCAGCGACGTCGAGCTTTATACCGACAGCGCCTACGTCAAGAACGGCATCACGGGCTGGGTGCACGGCTGGAAGAAAAACGGTTGGCGAACGGCCGACAAGAAGCCGGTGAAGAACGCCGAGCTCTGGCAACAGCTTGATGCGCTACGGAACAAGCACAATGTCGCGTGGCACTGGTTGAAGGGCCACGCCGGTCATCCCGAGAACGAACGCGCCGACGAACTGGCGCGTCAGGCCATGGCGCCCTACAAGCTGGCGCCGCTACCGGCTGATCCAGCAAAGACCTAAAGCTCGCAATCGATCATCGAGCAGAGATTCGCCGCACTCGATTTCTCAGCAACCGGTGGGCTGTCCTCGACATTGAGAACTTTGACGACGCCATCGTCCACGAGCATCGCATAGCGCTTTGAGCGCAGTCCGAGGCCAAAACCCGAAAGGTCGATATCGAGGCCGATGGCCTTGGCGAAATCGCCCGAGCCGTCCGCAAGCATTTCAATCTTTCCGGTGGCGCCTGTATCCTTCGCCCAGTTGGTCAGAACGAAGACGTCGTTGACGGCCGTGCACGCAATCGTATCGATGCCCTTCGCCTTGAACTCGTCGACGCGTCCGACAAAGCCCGGCATGTGGTTATTCGTGCAGGTCGGTGTATAGGCACCCGGCACCGCGAATAACGCGACTTTCTTGCCTGCAAAGACTTCGCTGATGGTCTTCGGCTTGGGTCCGTCTGCGCCCATCACCGTAAACTTCATTTCCGGCAGCTTGTCACCGACTTTGATCGCCATGCATTTCCTCGTCTTTCAATGGTCGTGGCGAACTCTCGTGCGCCGCGATTTCTACTCAAGTGTGATCGTTGCCTCGGACTGCCCCTTGCCGTCGACCATGGTGACCGTCAGCGGCTTGCCCTTGAGGTCCTTGATATCGACACCGTCTGTCAGATCGACTTCGAATACGGCCTTCCCGGAAGCGTTCGCGACGCGTTTGGGCAACGGGACGTAAGTGCCGCCCGACGCTACGACGAAGGCGTCGGCATTGTCCGGCGATGCCGTTTTCACATTCAAAACAAGCTTCGGCTTTCCTGCGGATTGATCGAGATGCCAAGCTTCGAGCTTCGGATCTATTCCCGCGCGAGGACTCGCTTGCGGGACGCGTGCCAACGTATCGGTAAGTTTCGAGGACGCGCCGACATCCGGCGGGATGACGACCTTCAACTCAGCTTCGGCCGGGATACAGATGTCTTTGCATAAACCGTACTCGACCTTGCCATGCAGGACGACGGGCTTCGTTGCGTCCTTCGGCGTCAGGCGAACCGGAAAGATCACGCCGCCTTTATAGCCCACAGCGTCACCGGCCTTGTCATGCAGTCTGTGAGGCGCGGGATAGAGGACGTTTGCGGAGGCCAAGTTTTCCGATGCCGTCCAGTCAAAATCGGGCGCGACGCCTCCAGCATCGCCCGGCGAGCGCCAATATGTTTTCCATCCCGCGGGCATCGCGACTTCGACACCGGCATAAAGTCCCGTCTGGCCGTCGCGAACGGCGTGCCCCGCAACTAGCCGCGCCTCGTTATCGAAGCCCTTAACCCAATCCGACGCCACGGGTGCGGTAGGCTCGCTCAACGCGGCTGCGGCGTTCAATGACAGAAGCGCAAAAGCCGTCCCTGTCGCTCGTCGCAGATTTCCGATCACAATCTTCACCTCTTCGGATGAAAGGCACCAGGCTTCCGGCCATCTCGGGTATTACCATATGGCTTAAAACCCACGTTGTTACATAAGCAACCTTTTAATCACTTTCGACCATCTTCACGTCGCGGTCCTATCGGATTAGTCTTCGCATCATGAAGTCTGTCCGTCAGAGGGGTCACATCGAGGGCTCCGACATCAAGCTCGAAGGGCAATTGCTCATCGCGATGCCCGCGATGTCAGACCGCCGGTTTCAGCGTTCGGTCATCTACGTGTGCGCGCATTCGTCCGAAGGCGCGATGGGCCTCATCATCAATCAGCGCGCCAACCACATCACTGCTCCCGATCTGCTCGAGAGGCTCGGCATCTCGGCGCGCAATCCAGACGACGAAATCAATAGCGAGGTTCTGTCGCTTTCAATCCAGGTCGGCGGGCCCGTCGAAACCGGGCGAGGTTTCGTGCTCCACAGCGCGGATTATTTTTCCGAAGATTCGACGCTCGCCATCGAGCACGACGTGTGCCTCACCGCGACGATCGACATTCTAAAGGCGATTGCGCAGGGGAACGGACCGGCACGTGCATTGCTGGCGCTCGGGTATGCCGGATGGTCTCCTGGGCAGCTTGAGACGGAAATCCAAGCCAACGGCTGGCTCCATTGCCCGGCCGACCCCGATTTGATTTTCGATGAAGATCTCGAGAACAAGTATTCGCGCGCTCTCGCCAAGATCGGGATTGATCTCTCCCATCTCGTGAGCGACGCCGGACACGCCTGAACGCGGCTCAGCCCTTCGAAGCGATTTTCTGTTCGGTCCTCGGCGGCGTATCGCCGACACCTTTTTCTCCCTTCGCCGGGGCGTTGCCAGCAAGGCGGGCGAGACTTGCGGCGATCGACGGCGGCAAAGTCGAGAAGTCGGGTTGTGCAGCAGGAACGCTCGCCGGAGCTGGTGGCGGTGTCCCATTGAGTCTCTGCGGCGGCTCACTTGGCGGTACGGGCGACTTGGGCTGCATACCGTTGGCCGGTGCCGGTGCACGCGGAGCGGCAGGCCGTCCCGTCGTCGGGTCGGAATTCGTCGCGCGCGCCAACGCCTCTGATAGTGGCGCTATGATATTCTGCCTTTGAGCTTCTGCAATCTGATCGGGCGCTCGAACCTGAGGCGGGGGAGCGGCGTGACCATTGGTCGGTGGCCGAAGCCCTTGCTGCGCCGAGGCGGACCCACGCTCCATGCTTTGCAACAGCTCCGGAGGCAAGGCGGGCATGGCGGCCGGAGGCGACGATGCCGGACCGCCCGCGGTCACAGCATCACGCAGTGCGTCGGCCGGTTTCTTCGGCGGCATGCCTGCGCCGGAATGCTTTGCAGAGCCGTTAGCGAGGCTCTTGGGCTCGGATTTATGCCGGTGGCGTACGACAGAACCGGCAGGCAGGGCGGCAGCCCGCGCGGCGCCCTGAGGCGGTGCGGTGGTCGACTTCTGCTCTCCCCCGACGGCCGCTTTCGCGAGCGCTGCCGCAGGGCGCGCCGCTTTTGCCACGACCTTCTTCGCGGCGTTCTTGAACTTCGGCCGGAAGAAGCCACGCGGCTGCATCTTCCGCTCGGAACGGCGCACCATCTTCAAGAGCTGAACCACCGCTCGCTCGGGTATGGGCTCGCCGAAGTGATAGCCCTGCGCGTATTCGCAACCGATTGATCGCAGGAACGTTGCCTCATCGGCGCGTTCAACGCCTTCGGCGACGACGGTCTTTGAAAGCTCATGCGCCAGCGCCACCATCGAGCGCATGATCGCTGCCCCATTTGCCGTACCGCTGCTGCCGACCAGCTCGCGACAGACCTTGATCGTGTCGAATGGGAAGCGGTTCAAATAAGCAAGCGAGGAATAGCCGGTTCCGAATTCATCAAGGGCAAGCTCAGCGCCCGAACCGCGGAGGAGCTTCAGAACTTCAGCAGCCTGCTCCGGGTTGTTCATGACAAGATTTTCCGCGATCTCGAGCCGCAGCGTTCCGGGCGGGACGATATTACGGCCGAGGATATGGCGGATTTCCTGAATCGATTCCGGCTTGAAGATCTGAGGACTGGAAATGTTGACCGTGACGAAGAGCGGCCGCTCCGGACGGGGCAGTTCCGTCAGCCAGCGGGAGGCATCCTTCGCAGAGCGCAGCAGCAGGTAAGCGCTGACCTTGACCATCGCATCCGGTTCGTTCGTCTCATCGACGATGGACGCTGGGTTCACCAGACCGAGCTTCGGATGCTCCCATCGGACGAAAGCTTCGAATCCTGCAAGTTCCTTTGTCGGAAGATAGACGATCGGCTGATAGAGAACCTTCAGCTGTCCCTTTTCGATCGCTTTGCCAAGCTCGGCTGCGATATTCGGCTCGCGATCTCGACGCATCGCCGGATCGAATACTTCGATGCGATCCGCGCCACTTCGCTTCGCGCGATACATTGCAAGCTCGGCATCCTTCAGAAGATCGCCGTCCGCAGGCGTCGAGTCGTCCCACGCGGCGATGCCGATCGAGCCCGTCAAGATAACTTCTTGATTAGCGAGGGGAATAGGTGCCCTCAGCGAACGCCGCACGCGTTCCGCGAGTGCCGAAAGATTGCGCGCTTCTCTCTCGCCGACGAAGAGCATCGCAAATTGATCGCCACCCACTCGGGCGACGGTGTCATGCGCTCCGAGTTGGCGTTGCAGACGGCGCGCGACGGTCAACAGCAGACTGTCGCCGCGCACCAATCCAAACGACGAATTGATGGTCTTGAATTTGTCGAGATCGATGAAGATCACCGCGGGCCGAATACCGCCGTCGGTCTTGGCGCGCATGACCGCGCCTTTCAGGCGATCGATAAAGAGTTCGCGGTTCGGAAGACCCGTCAGACTACAATGAACCGCGTCGTGAAGAAGACGCTCGTGCGCGCGCTTCATATCCGAGACGTCGCGCAACAGCCCGACGCAACGGAGCGTCCGGCCATCGGAGTTGGGAACGCTTGCGGCCTCAAGTTCGAACCAGCGCCAACTGTTGTCCGAATGGCGGAGGCGGAAGTCCGTCCTGATCCTGACGCCGGAGCGCTCCTGCACCGACATCATCATGACGCGGAAGCGTTCTTTGTCGGTCGGATGGACGTGCCGCAGGAAATCGTCGACCTTGGTCGACAACTCTCCGGGCATCAGCGAGAGGGCGATTTCGACCTCGGGGCTGACCTTGATCTCATCACGGCGGATGTTCCATTCCCAAACCGTCGAGCCGGATGCCGCGAGCGCAAGCGAGCGTCCTTGCAGTTCGGTCGGCGCACCGGCATAGGCGGCGTCGGACGACCTGAATGCAAACTGCGTGACGGTGAAGCCCATCAGGATCACCACCAGCACAAGGCCGGCGATAAGGCTCGAGACGACGATATCGCCCGACATCCGGCCGCTGAGCGTCATGCCGGTCGCAAAGATCCAAACGAGCAACAGCAGCCACGTCGGTACGAGCGATAGCGCGCGGTCCTGACCTTTGAAAGCCAGGAAGATCGTGAACAGCCCGCCGACGCCGCCGATCATCAGAAACGATAGACGCGCGAACGTCGCGGCAAGGCGCGGGTCGATGACTGCGACGGCGATGAGCGTCAACTGCGCGACCATCCACACGCCGATCATCATTCGAACCAGGCCGTGCCAGATACCGAGGCGAAGGAATGTCGACAGGAAGATGACGAAGCTCGACGCCATCGCGGCTTCACCGGCGGCGCGGTAGACCGCGTTGTCCTCCGGTCTCAAGTTGAACAGCTTGTGGAAGAAACCGAAGTCGACGCAGAGGTAACTCAGCACGGTCCACGAGACGAGTGCGGCGGCCGGGAAGATCAGCTTGTGATTAGCGGCGAAGATCGCGGTCAAAAAGATGGCGAGCAAGCCTGTCAGGCCAAGCATGGCGCCGTTGAAAAGCTGCCGGTCGCGGCTTTTGATTTCGTAGTCGATCGGTTTCCAGAGATAGAGGCGCGCGAAGTGCTCGCCGGCAAGCTCGGCAACGTAGGTGATCGTCTGGCCGGGTTCGAGCGTAACCCGGAATACGTCAGCCTTATCGTTCTTGATGCGCTCAGGCACAAAGCCAACGGAGGGTGTGACGCTTTCGATGCGGCGGGCGTCGAGGTCGGGCCACACCGTGCCGGAGCCCACGACGGAATAGCGATCTGCCGTCAGGAGCCGTTCGAGCGACTTGTCGGTTTTGTTCGTTAGCGCGAACACCATCCAGTTCGGACTGGTGCCGGGGGCGGAGGCTCTGACCGTCATGCGGCCCGACACACCATCCTGTCCGGCAGCGGTCTCAACCTGCAGGCTGTCGCCACGGCCTTCGTAAGCTTCGCCGAGATTGGTGATTTCAATGCGATCCTGATCGTCTTGGACCGGGATCGGGGTCAATGCAGCCGCGTGACCGGCGAGGCCCAACGTCCAAAGGATGACGGCGGCTGCCATCGCAAGCCAGGACGTTCCTCGATCTTTTTTCCCCCATCCCCCCTTGAGCATTAAGTCCCTCCGCCCTGGCGTGGGACTGCGGATAAAGGCGCGCCGGCGACGCGGGCATAGAGAAGGTGATCTTCCCATCGCCCATTGATCTTCAGATACGAGCGGGCGAGCCCTTCCCGCTCAAAGCCACACAGCTCAAGCACACGAATGGAGGCGGCATTGTTGACCATCGTCGCTGCTTCGATCCGATGCAGCCGAAGCGTTCCAAACGCGACGGGCAGAAGCGTCGAAACCGCTTCCCGCATATATCCGTGGCCCGCGTAGGGTGCGCCCATCCAGTAACCGAGAGACGCGGTCTGCGCCGAGCCGCGACGCACATTGGAGAGTGTCATGCCTCCGAGGAGGGTTCCAGAAGACGCGTCGAAAATGAAATATGGGTAGGACGCATCCTCGCGAACGTCTTTGGCATAGGCACGCAGGCGACGCCGATACATGCTGCGTGAAAGATCGTCATGCGCCCACGATGGCTCCCACGGCGTCAGGTGGCTGCGGCTCCGCGCCCTGAGTTCCGCCCATTCCGCATAGTCGCCAGCCGTCGGCTGCCGCAACAGCACTGCGCGACCGCGTATGGTCTCGAAATCTTCTTCCGGACGGGTTGAGCGAAGAAAAGCCACGGTGTCCTCACCTCGATCCCTGGCTGACCATAGCATCGGCGCGAACTGGATTGAACAAGCCCGCAACGCGCGAGGCTTGAGCCGCCGACTTCTTGCCCGAGCCGATCACCGCGACCGAGGCAACCTCACGCCTCAAGCTGTTGGCGAATGCCTTGATGGCATCGCGGTCGACAGCCTCGACCTCATCGATCAACTCCGAAATGGCGACGAGACGGCCTTGCGCGAGCAGTTGCCGCGCCATTTGCTCCGCATTCACCGCGGAGCTTTCGAGGGCCATCAGAAGCCCGGCTTTGAGCTGGGCCTTGGCGCGCAACAGCTCTGCGTCTGTCGGGCCGGCGTCGGCGAGCGCAGCAAGCTCCTGAGCTACCACGGCGGAGAGCTCATCAACCATTTCCGGTCCCGTCGCGGCATGCACGGCCAGCATTCCGGTGTCCTTCACCCCCCAAACCGTCGAATAGATCGAATAGCAAAGGCCTCGATCTTCGCGGATCTCCTGAAACAGACGAGATGACATTCCCCCACCGAACAAGCCGGAAAAGACCTGTGCAGTGTAGAAAGCCGGATCGAGGCATGATGGCGACGGCAGCCCGATCAGAACATGGCTCTGTTCAAACGGCTTGGCCGACGCCGCAAATCCACCTTGGTAGAGCGCCTGCGATTCGGTTCCACGACGGCGTTGAGTGAGCCCCCCGAATAGGGCCTCAGCGTGGCGGACGATCTCCGCATGGTGGACAGCGCCTGCGGCCGAAACCACAATTGCATCAGGGAGATAATGCTCTTCGAGATAGGCGCTGAGGTCGCTCGCGCGAAATCGACCGACGCTCGCCTTGGTCCCGAGAATTGGTCGGCCAATGGCCTGCTCGGGGAAAGCTGCACTTTGCATCAGATCGAAGACAATATCGTCGGGGTTGTCGTCGGTCGAAGCAATTTCCTGCTGAATGACGACGCGCTCCCGGTCGAGATCCTCGGGCGCAAACTTCGAATTGAGCAGGATGTCGGCGATCAGCTCCAGCGCAACGCCCTCGTCGCCCCTGAGCACACGAGCATAGTACGCGGTCGTATCGAGACCTGTCGAAGCGTTGAGGTCGCCGCCAACGCTCTCGATCTCCTCGGCAATCATGCGTGCCGAGCGCGATTTCGTGCCCTTGAAGGCCATGTGCTCGAGAAAATGCGACAGTCCATGCTGATCGTCGCGCTCGTGACGCGAGCCGACCGCAACCCAGACGCCGAGCGAGACCGTCTCAAGATTGGGCATCCGGTGCGTCGCGACGCGAATGCCGTTCGCAAGCGTCGTCAGCTCCGTTGTCATGGCGTCGTTCCCGTCGACACGCGACAGTGTTTCAAGACGAAGTTTTGCACCGAGGAGAGGCTATTGGACAGCGTATCAAACCTTTCGGGATCGCTCATGATGTGCGCCTGATGCGCCGGCAAAGCCGGCCGCGCGCCGGTGATGGCTTCGATTGCATCCGGAAACTTCGCAGGATGCGCAGTCGAGAGAACAACCGTGTTGCCTGGAGACGCGACGCGCTCGGCCGCCACGAACGCGCAAGCGGTATGAGGATCGAGAACGTAGCCGTATTCGGCTTTCGCCTTCTTGATTGCGGACGCGACGTCCGCTTCGGACGCCGACACGGCGGCGAAATCTTTCTTGAGGCTGGGCCACATGCGCCCAAGCTCGAAACGGCCCGTGGCGATCAGCGATGTCATCGAACTCCGCACAAGATCGGCGTCCCTGCCGGACGCCTCGAACAGATAGCGTTCGAAATTCGATGAGATCTGAATGTCCATCGATGGCGACGTGGTGGCCACCACGTCTTTCATCGCATAGACGCCGGTTGTAACGGCGCGCGGTAGAATATCATTCTCGTTCGATGCGATGATGAGCTTGTCGACCGGAAGGCCCATGCGCTTTGCGACATAGCTCGCAAAAATGTCGCCGAAGTTTCCGGTTGGAACGGAAAACGACAATGGATGCTCCGTCCCAAGGCGTGAGGACGCCCAGAAATAGTATGTCACCTGGGCGACGATCCGGGCCCAGTTGATCGAATTGACGCCCGAGAGTTCGACGCGATCGCGAAATGCATGATCGTTGAACATCGCTTTGACGAGAGCCTGGCAGTCGTCGAACGTTCCCTCGATCGCAACGGCATGGACGTTGGCTTCCGTTGGTGTCGTCATCATCCGCCGCTGGACGTCGGAAACGCGGCCCTTGGGGAAGAGGATCACGATATCGACACGCTTTGAAGAACGGAACGCCTCGATTGCGGCTCCGCCGGTATCGCCGGATGTTGCGCCGACAATCGTTGCACGTGCCTTTCGCTTCTCGAGCACGTGATCCATCAGCCGCGCCAAAAGCTGCATCGCGACGTCTTTGAATGCGAGCGTCGGGCCGCGGAAGAGTTCAAGGATCGTCAGACCGGGTTTGAGTTCGACGAGCGGCGTCACTTCGAGCGTGTCGAATGTCGCGTAGGCGTCCGACGCCATGCGGCGTAGTTCATCGCGCGAGATTTCATCGCCGGTGAAAGGATGAATGACATCGACGGCAATCTCGACAAACGGCTTATTGCGAAACGATGCGATCGTTTGGGGCGTCAGCGTCGGCCAAACTTCGGGAACGTAAAGACCACCATCGCGCGCGAGCCCCGCGAGCAGAACATCTTCGAACCCGAGCGCATCTGCCCCGCCCCGCGTAGAAATATATTTCAAAGGTGCGATCTCACAGTCGATGTGTTGATGCCAACCTAGTGGTCTCAAGGGTGCGGAACAAGGCATGACCGCGGTCCGCAGGCCCAATTTCGGGCCTTTGAGATTGTCAGGGCTTGTCTGTCAGCGCCCTCAGGCGCTGGCGCGCAAATACCACGAACACGCAAATCAGCGTCACGGCCAAGCCGTACCACGTCACAACATATTGTAAGTGTGAATTGGGGAGATTGATCCGCGTGGTCCCTCCCCTCGGCCAGCCGCCGGGATTTTCCGGCGTTGCATCGGCGTCGATCGAGAACGGTGCGTAGGCCTGCTGATTTTCGGCGTTGAATTGGAGAGGCGAAGGCGGCCCTTGTGCGCCCCATCGCATCGCATCGATATCGCGCCAGTACCACTGGTTCGCGGCGTAATCATTGTCCGGTGTGAACCAGCCTCTGTGTTCGGGCAGACGGACGAGGCCTGTGACCGTGACAGGCCCCTGAACCTGGCCTTCCTGTCGCTTTGAAGGATCTTTGAGCGTATCGGGAACCCAGCCACGATTCACGAACACCGGCGGCAGCCCGCCTTCAGGCTTCAGTAGGGTGTAAACGTGCCAACCCTGCGCTTCAGTCGTTGGCGCATAGAGGTGGCGTTCGTGACTGTAATCGAAGGTGCCCGTAACGCGGACGTGCAGATATTCAACGTCGCCGTCTTTGACGTATTTGGCGAGTGCAACAGGATAGGAGACCGGCTCGGCGGTTCGCCGTGCATCGATCTTTGCGATCAGATCTTCCTTCCATGCCTTACGATGCCACTGCCAATTGCCAAGGCCAATCAGGGCCGGCAACAGGGCGAGCGTCAAAAGCGAAGGCAGGATAAGACCGGCGGCACGCCAGCGCGCAAACATCTTTACTCCTTGGCGATGCGACCTTCCTCGGCCTTATTCTTGAACTGAAGCGCGATCAGCGTCGCTTTCAGGAAGCGCAGCAGAAAGACAGCGAAGATCGGCGTCAGAATACCCCAGAGCAGAACGTGCATCCACCAGGGGACGCCGAATTTGAACTCAGCAAGCAGCGCGCCGCCGACGCAGAGAAAGCCAAGGATGAAAATCCCGAAGACGGCAGGCCCGTCACCCGTATCGACGAACTTAAAATCCAATCCGCACTTGTCGCAGCTATCGCGCAAATTGAGTGGGTTGAGCGGGCCGGAAAACAGCTGCCCTTTGCCACAACGCGGACAAACGCATTTCAGTCCTGCGACAAACGGGGATGGCGATGTGCTTGAACTGGGCACCAAGACCTCGATGTTCATCCGCTGTCGTGTGACGGCGCGCCAATAGATTCAACTACAGGCTAAGCTCGAAACGCAAGAGGCGGCTTCGGGCCGCCTCTCACAATGTCGTTGTCGTCCTATTCAACGATTGAATCGTGAAGCTTTATTCGGCGCCCGGCGTCAACGGACCTGCGCCCCAGACATAGATGCAGGCGAACAGGAACAGCCAGACAACGTCAACGAAGTGCCAGTACCAGGCGGCAGCCTCGAACCCGAAGTGCTGTTGCGGGGTGAAGGCGCCTCTCATCGAGCGAACAAGGCAGACGAACAGGAAGATCGTGCCGATGATCACGTGCGCGCCGTGGAAGCCCGTCGCCATGAAGAATGCCGAACCATACACGTGCCCAGCGAAACTGAACCCGGCATGGCTATATTCAATGCCCTGGCAGATCGTGAACGTGATGCCGAGCAACACCGTCAGGATGAGGCCGATCACCAAACCGCGGCGATCGTTTTTCAACAGCGAGTGGTGAGCCCACGTCACCGTGCAGCCGGACGTCAAGAGAATGAGCGTGTTGACGAGCGGCAGGCCCCAGGGATTGAACGTGTGCTTGAAAAAGCCAGGGATGGCAGCGGCCGTCTCAGCAGGCACGGGCGGCCATTGTCCGCCGAAGAGTTCGTCGCGCGAGGTCAAGCCGACGAGATGGCCGGCATTGTTCATCAACTCGTGGACGCCAGCGGGGAACAGCGCGTTATTGAAGTAAGCCCAGAACCACGCGACGAAGAACATGACTTCCGACGCGATGAACATGATCATGCCATAGCGCAGGTGGAGCTGCACAACTGGCGTCTGATGGCCTTGGTTGGCCTCGCGGATGATGTCTATCCACCAAGCCCACGCTGTCGCAACAAGCGCAGTAAAACCGATCGCAAACAGGTACCAGCCTTTGATTCCGAGCACGCCTTCGCCGTCGACGTGGGTGCGCATCCAGGCGATGCCGCCAATAGCGGTGATCAACGCCGCGATGGACGCAAAGAGCGGCCAAGGACTGGGGTCTACCAAGTGATAATCGTGATGTTTCACATGCGTGTCTGCCATTTCGGTCTCCGTCGTCCCCGTTCGTGCTCCCAGATCGAACTTTGATCTTGCTTAGGCTGGCGCCCTGCAGGTCAATTTTCGATCCCGTTTCTTTTCCTATTTGGCTTCGTTGTTAGTGGTTCAAACTTCTGCTTTTCCCTATCCGCCGGATTTTACAGGCTTGGCCGAGTTGTCGGCCGTTGCATGCTCGACCGGGTAGAAGATGTAAGACAAGGTTACTTCCGATAGGATTTTGGCGTCGCTATCGTCGACCATCTTGGGGTCGATGAAGAAGGTCACCGGCATTTCGACAGTCTCGTGCGGCTTCAACGTCTGCTGGGTGAAGCAGAAGCATGCGATCTTCTTGAAGTAGATTCCCATGATCTCGGGCGTGACGTTAAACGCCGCTTGGCCGGTCACAGGCTTGTCCGAAAGGTTGGTCACCCGGAAGTACGCCAAGGACGTCTCGCCGATCTTCACGTCCATCTTCGTGACGTCGGGTTCGAATTTCCAGGCGAGGTGCGGGGCAATATTGCTATCGAAACGCACCGTCATCGTGCGATCGAGAACCTTGTCGCTGTGGGTCTTGGCGCGTTGTGTCGTGCCGCCGTAGCCGGTGAGGCTGCAGAACATCCGATAGAGCGTCGGTGAATACGCCGTTATTCCGCCCATGACGGAGAGCGCCACGAGGCAGGCAAAAACAACCCGTCGGTTGTTTCTCGAAGTGTTGTCGGAATTTTCGCTGCCAGGCTGCACGTTTCGAGCTTCCTCGCGTTAAAGCATACCAGTCGCTGCGTTGCCGCCGAGGCGAACAAACGTGGCGATATAGAACGCGAGAACCATGAATCCCAGCGTCAGGCCAATCGCGATCGAACGGCGCCTACGTGTCTTTTCCGCCGCCGGATCGAGGCGCTGGAAGCCCTTGATGTATTGCTCGTTGTCTTCGTTCATCAGATTACGCCTTAAGCCATCAGGCGGTGCAGCAGCGCTTCAACGAAAAGCGTCGCAAACAGCCCATAGAGATAAAGTATCGAGAACAGGAACAGCCGACGCGCTGCGGTGTCGGCCTCACGGCCTTCCGTCGTGAAGTAGACGCGGATCGCGAGAGCAAGGAAGACCGCACCAAGCACGACCGAGAGAGCGAGGTACGTCAAGCCGGCTAGGCCCACGAAGTACGGCACCACGGCGAGCGGTACGAGCAAGATGGAATAGATCAGGATCTGCCGTCGGGTTTCTTGAGGGCCTGCAACGACAGGAAGCATCGGCACGCCCACACGCTCATAGTCGCGGCAGCGATAAAGCGCGAGCGCCCAGAAGTGCGGCGGGGTCCAGATGAAGATGATGAGGAACAGCAGCAAACTTTGCAGGCTGATATCGCCCGTCACGACAGCCCAACCGATCATCGGAGGAAATGCGCCCGCGGCTCCGCCAATGACGATATTCTGTGGCGTACGGCGCTTCAGCCACATCGTATAAACGAAGATGTAAAATGCGATCGTGAGCGCCAGCAGCGCGCCGGCCATCCAGTTCACGAGCACGCCGAGCGTCAGCACGGAACCTACGGAGAGCACGCCCCCGAAGCTCAATGCTTCGTCCGCCGAAACACGGCCGCGCGGCAGCGGACGCGCCGCCGTGCGCGCCATGCGCGCATCGATATCGGCGTCGTACCACATATTGAGGGCGCCAGAGGCTCCCGCGCCGATCGCAATGCAGATGATCGCGATCGTGCCGAGGACAGGATTGAGTGCACCCGGCGCAGCCAGCATTGCAGCCAATGCCGTGAAAACGACGAGCGCCATCACGCGCGGTTTCATCAACTGGATGAAATCGCCAACACTGGGCTCCAGAGCCAGATCTGACTGAACAATTTCGCTTTGAATGCTCATCGCCAGCGCGTCGCCTGTATCCAATCGAGTGTGCTTCGGTTTGTGAGAGCGGCGGGCCGCAAATTGCTTGCCCGCCGCTCGATGCCTCGATTTATCCGATCAGTGATGATCGGTCGCCGCGATCCGCGGCAAGGTTTCGTAAGAGTGGAATGCCGGCGGAGACGGCAGTGTCCATTCGAGCGTCGTTGCGCCGACACCCCACGGGTTGCTCGCCGCCTTTTCCTTACGGATGAAGTAGGCGTAGAACATGGAGGCCAGGAAGACGAGAAGACCAGCGGTCGTGATGTACGACCCGATCGACGAGATCCGGTTCCAGAAGGCGAACGCCTCAGGATAATCCGCGTAGTGGCGCGGCATGCCCGACAGGCCGAGGAAGTGCTGCGGGAAGAAGAGCACGTTGGCACCGATAAACGTCAGCCAGAAGTGAACCTTGCCCCAGAACTCGCTGTACATGTAACCCGACATCTTCGGGAACCAGTAATACCAGCCCGCGAAGATCGAGAACACCGCACCGAGCGACAGCACGTAGTGGAAGTGCGCCACGACGTAATAGGTGTTGTGGATCGAACGGTCGATGCCGGCGTTGGCGCACATGACGCCTGTGACACCGCCAATGGTGAACAGGAAGATGAAGCCAAGGGCCCAGATCATAGGCACTTTGAACTGGATCGAACCGCCCCACATCGTGGCGATCCACGAGAAGATCTTCACGCCCGTCGGGACCGCGATGACCATCGTCGCGAACATGAAGTAGGCCTGCGTGTCGACGCTCAGACCGGCGGTGTACATGTGGTGCGCCCACACGACGAAGCCGACGAGACCGATGGCGACCATCGCGTAAGCCATACCAAGATAACCGAAGATCGGCTTGCGTGAGAACGTCGAGACGATGTGGCTGATCATGCCGAAGCCCGGCAGGATGAGAATGTAAACTTCGGGGTGGCCGAAGAACCAGAACAAGTGCGCATAGAGCAGCGGGTCGCCGCCGCCTGCGGGATCATAGAACGACGTACCGAAGTTACGGTCGGTCAGCAGCATCGTGATCGCGCCTGCGAGAACCGGCAGCGACAGAAGCAGCAGGAATGCGGTAACCAGCACAGCCCAGGCAAAGAGCGGCATCTTGTGCAGCGTCATGCCAGGAGCACGCATATTGAAGATCGTCGTGATGAAGTTGATGGCACCGAGGATCGATGAGGCGCCCGCAACGTGCAGGAAGAGGATCGCGAAGTCGACAGACGGACCGGGGTGTCCGATCTTGCTCGACAGCGGCGCAACGATGATCCAACCCGTGCCAACGCCGTCTGCGTCTGCAGTACCAGGCACGAATAGCGAGATCAGCAGAAGAATCATCGCGACCGGCAGCAGCCAGAACGAAATGTTGTTCATGCGCGGGAAGGCCATATCCGGCGCGCCGATCATCAGCGGCACGAACCAGTTGCCGAAGCCGCCGATCATCGCCGGCATGACCATCAGGAACACCATGAACAGGCCATGGCCGGTGACGAACACGTTGTAGACGCCGGGATTCGCAAAGTACTGAAGGCCGGGCTCTTGAAGCTCCAAACGCATCATCACCGACAGAAACGTGCCGATGCAGCCCGCGAACATCGCGAACAACAAATACATGGTGCCGATGTCTTTATGGTTCGTTGAACAGAACCAACGCTTAAAGAAACTGGGAGCGTGGTCGTGACCGTCTCCCGCTGCGTATGCTGTGCTTCCCATAATCCTAGAGCCCTTGTCCCGGAAGTTTCTTAGATCGTCTATTTGAGCGCCGAGACCGGCGAGCGCGATGCCCGCCAGTCGGCAAACCGCTGATTACTGCGCTGCTGCGACCGACTGATTTGCGTGTGCAGCCGCATCATCATCCAAAATTTTCTGGGCTTTCTTCCTGTCCTTTGCCTTCAGCGCCGCCATCCAGGCGTCATAGACGGGCTGATCAACGACACGGACAACGATCGGCATTGCAGAGTGCAGCTTGCCGCAAAGGACTGAGCACTGACCTCTAAAGGTGCCGAGCTTCGTCGGCTTGAACCACACCGCCGAAGTGCGCCCCGGGACCGCCTGCATTTTGACGCCGAACGACGGGATCGTCCAAGCATGGATAACGTCATTAGACGTCACCAGCATGGTCACAACCTTATTGAGCGGAACGGCGATTTCCTGATCGACCTCCAGCCGGCGCAACTTGTGTTCTTCCGACCAAAGCGGCAAGGAGTCGTTGTACTGGGCTTCCGTCAACGCGGTACCGGTCAACGCACCGTATTTCTTATCATAAGCCTCGTCGCCCATCTTGGCGCGCAGGATGTCTTCGTCGTTGACCATGTTGGACGTGACCGTGACCTTATCGTCCAGGTACTCGTGCTCCCAGAACCAAGCGTTGCCGGTCGCCTTGATCGTCACATCCGGCTTCGGAAACGAATACTGGTTGAAGAGCAGATGGAAGGACGGGATGGCGATGCCAACGAGGATGAGGATCGGGACGATCGTCCAAGCAACCTCGAGCATGGTGTTGTGTGTCGTGCGGGAGGGAACCGGGTTCTTTTTCTCATTGAACCGGAACATCACCCACACCATTAAAACCATAACGAACAGGGTGATGACGACAATGATTGTATTGACCACGTGAAACAGACCAGTGATCTGATCCATGATCGGGGATGCGGAAACCTGAAGACCAAGCTCACCATTGGTTGGCTGCCCGAGGCCGGCAAGCGCCGGGGTCAAACCGCCGAAAGCCATCGCCAAGCAAGCGACCGCCAAGATGGCGACCGCGCCGAACATCCTCTTAGACATTCCTTCGCTCCCAATACGTCAGCTCGGCACTTTGCCGGTCTGACAATCTCCCTGTACCCGATATGCCGACGCCGGCGTATCGTCCCCATTGATTATTGCTCGGTTTCTCAACCGAGAACGCCTTCGCCCGAGGGTGAACCGCATGTCACACCTGCTAAGGCAGCTTGATAAAGAGCACAAGCGCTTCAATTGACTCAAGTCAAGTTTGTGCGTCATTTATTCGCGAAATAGGTACGTGTCAGCGTACGAATCGTTTTAGCGACTGCAGGAGAATGTTTGTGGGAAGGAACAGAATTCGGCCGAATTCCTAGCCGACGAAGCGGCCTCTCGTGCGAACAACGGCCCCATCCAACGGACAGCGCCGCGACAGCAGGAAAAAGCACTTGCCGCCCCACAAACGATGCCTTCCCGGCCGAATCTTGCTACCGCACCTTATACAAGCTGATGCTCAGATGCGGCGCCGGCGCCCATCTGCGATCGCCGTTGCGGTGCTTTTCGCGGCTGCACAAGCGATCACCTGTCTGACTGCTTCCAACGCCGCTTTCGCCGTCGACGCCCCGGAGGGGACTGTCAAATCGCAACACGGCGATTGGCAGGTCGTCTGCAAGGATCCACCACCGGGATCAAAGAATCCCGTCTGCGCGCTTGTTCAGAGCGTGACCGCCGAAGACAAGAACAACATCGGACTCACCGTCTATTTCCAGAAATTTTCGAACGGAACGCGCGTGCTTCGCGTGTTTGCGCCGCTTGGCGTTCTGCTACCGCCTGGGCTCGGCCTCAAAATCGACGACAAGGACGTCGGACACGCACCGTTCCTGCGTTGCCATAGCTTTGCGTGCTACGCTCAGGTCGTCGTCGATGATCCGCTCGTGGAACGTCTGAAGACCGGCAAAACGGCTATTTTCATCATCTTCCAAACCGAGGAAGCCGGTATCGGCATACCAATCTCGCTCAAGGGCTTTGGGGAAGCTTTGAGCGAACTCAAGTAAGTTCCGGCAGGCGCGATGCGCTGCCGGACCAACGGTTTCCTCGGTGCCAAAGAAAAGCGATATACGCTCAGGCGACCCTGCGCTCGCAGGCCTCGCCGCCCGTTTCCCCTCGATCGAGAAGTATCAGCGTATCTCGGGGCCGCTTGGGAGGCATCGGCAGTACGATCGGTGCAACGGACTGGGTTGCCGCCGTACTTGCAACCGCGGCCACGCGCGGAGCAGCATCCATGCAGTTGTTGACCATCGTCTGCCAAAGCTGAGCGTTGGCGTCTGCCACGTCCATTGGCGAGGATGGCCGGAGTACCTGATGGGCCCAGCGAACGACGGCCTGCGCCTGCCGCGCCTGGAGACCCGCAAGTTCCAATTGGCTGCCCCCAATGGCCTTAAGATAGGGCTGCCAGAAAAATGACGTGGTATCGATCGTATCGAATAGAGTCTGAAAGAATGAATAGTAAGATGAAGTATTCCGCGGAGCTTGCTCCGTACTGACTGCCATTTTGCGTCCTCCCAGACACAAACTATTTTTGTAATTACTGGGTGGGTCTGCACCTCGATCTATTTAATTCTGCGAGGCATTGCACGCCCGCCAATACCTTTCATTTAGCACGCTAATGCGACGATAGCATTTCACATTTCATAGCTGCTCGCCCGCATCTGGGTGATCGACCCACATGACATCTGGGGTGCCTCGTCAGCAAAGCAATGGCACATCCTCAAAGAGGAAATTCCAACCCGCCCGGAAGAAGTTGGCCCTGGACATCCTTTGTTCTGGTTGACGGGCCGAAGATCATACTGCCGTTATAGTCAACTTGCTTAATTCAGTTGTGCGCATTTTGAGTTGTGAATGCGGCCGCGTTCGGGGGTTGGAGAACGGTGGCGTATTACCGTGGGCGTCAGCGCCGCGGCGATGCTGCAATTGTGGCCGCCATGTCCGGCGTCCGCACAATCGGTCGATCCGCCGACTGATCAATCAGCCTATGGCTGGCGCGAGACGTGGGCTGGAGTCGACGCGACACGCGATCAGTGGCTGACCTATTCCGGAATTACCGTCGCGCCGTGGAGCCGGGATATCTTCAGTGACGGATGGCGCCTGCGCGTCAGCGGCGGATACGGCCAATATGGCTACGATGGCTGGGCGCCGCGAAATCCTTGTGGGGACGCAACGCAGAACGACGCCTGCACCGAACAAAATCGCGAGCACCGCCATTACACGGTTCAGCACGCCTATGCTGAGATGCTTATCGGTTACTACTTGCGGCTCGGCGCATTGACGGCAAAAGCGTTTGCCGGCGCATCGATGTCGTCTGAGCGGCATCTGGTCGACGATCCCGCGGACGATCATGACGGAACCGAATACGGATTCAAAGGTGCGCTCGAACTTTGGCTCGACATAGACGAGCGGACGTGGACATCGCTCGATCTCAGTTACGCGACGGCACATGATGAAACATCGTCGCGCTGGCGCGCAGGCTGGCGTATCGCGCCACACGTGTCCGTCGGACCAGAGCTTCGCTACGACAAGAACATCGAAACGGGCAACGGCAATTGGGACGGCCGGAGCGGACTCTTCGTGCGCTACGATTGGATCGGCGGCGAAGTCTCGCTTGCCGGCGGCGTATCGGGCCGAGTCTATGACTGGAACGCGACGGATGTTTCGCCATACGGTACGCTGAACGTGCTATTTCAGTTCTAGCGTATCCTCGGCAGTCTTCGCCGGTTGACGATAAACGGGGGAAGTGGATCGCGATGACAAAGGCCGTTCCGATTGCCGCTTCCTTTGTGGGAGCCTTCATTCTGCTGCTCTTAGTTCCGCGGCCACTCCATGCCGGTGAGTGCGCGGCCACGGCAATCATGGCGCGTGGTGAAGAATCCCATTTCGTCTGGCTTGCGAAAGTCAAAGCTCGCGCGCTTTGGCGGCAGAAGGTTCGCGCCATGCCTGGCCTCGGCCCCAACTATGCAAATTGGGCGCGTGCGCAAAACACGGAAGAACGCTGCCTCACGGGTGGTGCCGGAACCGTCTGCATCTTTACAGGCACGCCGTGTCTTCCCTGAAGCTGCTCGGCGCAAACATCGGCGGCCTGACCGCATTACCCGTAGGAATTACGGGGTAGCGCTCATCGAATACATTATTTGTGAGTGGCGTTGCGCGCTGCAGCGTTATAGCTCTCACACAGAGCCGGCGCGCGGGCCCAAAGTTTTTAATCTCTCAGGACAAATCAGATCCGCGCGGCCTTTGGCCTAGCGGTGGAGAGAGGAGCGGTGGGCTGCGGGACCTACCGCTCCCCTTTTTGCTGTGCGTGGCCGCTACCCCGCCGCTCTCGCCAGCTGAAAATTTCCAAGGCGCGATTGCCTTATGCCCCGGAATCTCTGTCATTCGGTGGCATATATAACATTATAAATCATATACTTAAGTCTTTGCCGCGCCCTACAGCAGCGTGACTTCGCATGCCGCCAGCTTTTTGCAAAACGAACATCTATTCGCCTTGACCTCACCGCAATCGTGGGACAAACAGAACGCTCATTCTTTTAATTCCTTTTCCAGACGGGAGCGTCGTCTCCGCAGATGCCCAAACTCAAGCCGGACACTCATCGCGCCAGACGCGAGCACATCCTCGATGCTGCGCTCGCCTGTTTTGTTCGTGGCGGCTTCCACGCAACGACAATGCAATCCATCTGCCGGGAAGCCGGCATCAGTCCGGGCGCTCTTTACGTCTACTTCGACAGTAAGGAAGCGTTGATCGCGGGCCTTTGCGAACGCGACCGGACAGAATTTGCCGAGCGATTTGCGAAGCTCGCCGAAGCTCCGGACTTCCTCGAAGCGCTGACAGCCATTGGTGAGCACTACTTCGTTGCGGAATCTCCAGAGAAGCAACGCTTCGCCGTCGAAATGGGCATCGAAGCGACGCGCAATCCGCGCATCGCAGAAATCTTCATGAGCGTCGACAAATATTGTTCCGACAGCTTCGAAGCTCTCTTTCAACGTCTAAAGGACGAGGGCCGCATCGCGCCACGCGTCGATATTCCGACACTGGCGAAAGTCTTCAGCGTACTCGGTGACGGCATGTTCTGGCGGCGTGCCATCGAACCCAAAGCCGACATGCGCAGGGTTTTGCCGGTCGTAATCGAAATGGTCGGCACGCTGCTCAATCCTACCGAGGGCATCGCTCTAAGCCGTAAGCCTTCTACTTTCGAGGTGCGTCGATGAGCTTCGGAAAATTCATAACAGCGCTTGCCGTGGTTGGAGCGGTTGCGGGCGGCGGGTATATATTCGCTGAGAAGAGCCATACGGCCGCTGCCCAGGCAGCCCGGTTAGAGGCTGCGAAGCCGACTGCCGCTCCGGCCGTCACGGTTTCCAAAGTGATGACGAACGATTTCGTCGAGACCGCTACGGTTTCCGGTTCGCTTATTCCACGCGAAGAGATTCTCGTCTCACCGGAGATCGAAGGCTTGCGTGTGCTCGAACTCCTCGCGGACGAAGGCGATCATGTGAAGAAAGGTCAGGTTCTGGCGCGACTCGTCTCGGAACAGATCGATGCACAGATTGCGCAAAACCAGGCGAACCTCGCTCGCTCGAACGCTGCAATCGCGCAGGCGGAAAGCCAGATCGTGCAGGCCGAGGCGCAAGCCAACGAGGCGGCCGCACAGCTCGAACGTGCCGAACCCTTGAAGAAATCCGGCTACCTTTCTGGCTCGACATACGATCAACGCGAGAGCGCAGCGCGGACGACCGCGGCGCAGCTCATCGCCGCTCGTGACGGGCTGACGGCTGCTAAAGCCGAGAAGGCACAAGTCGAGGCTCAGGGGCGCGAGCTGCAGTGGCGGCGAAGCAATACGGACGTGACTGCGCCCCAGGATGGCATCATCAGCCGCCGTAACGCGCGCATGGGTGCGCTCGCATCCTCGGTTGGCGAGCCGATGTTCCGCATCATCCAGAACGGCGAGATTGAGCTTGATGCCGAGATCGTCGAGACCGAGCTGAAAAACGTCAAGGTTGGTCAGAAGGCAATCGTGAGCGTGCCGCAGATCGGCGACTTCGAAGGCAACGTGCGTCTCATTTCGCCGGAGGTCGATAAGACGACACGGCTCGGGCGCGTGAAAGTTTTCCTGGGATCGAATCCGCAGCTTCGGATCGGAACTTATGCGCACGGCAGGATCGAGACGGCACACAGCCGCGGCCTTGGCGTCCCGACATCGGCCGTGACCTTCGATCA
Source organism: Hyphomicrobium sp. (assembly GCA_035547255.1). GTDB lineage: Bacteria > Pseudomonadota > Alphaproteobacteria > Rhizobiales > Hyphomicrobiaceae > Hyphomicrobium_B. Next base: position 14,867 of record DASZVX010000049.1, on the reverse strand, counting down.
GGGCTCAACATATGTGCAGGTCGTCAGCTCCAATAAGGTCAAAAAGCAAGCGATCCGGATCGGACTGATCAGCGGCGACCTCATCGAAGTCAAGGAAGGCCTCCGAGAGGGCGATCTGGTCGTGACGCGTGCCGGCACGTTCCTTCGCGACGGTGATGTCGTGCGCCCTGTCGTGCCGGAAGCCAAGCTGAGCGAGGCCCGCTGATGCGGATCAACATTTCGGCCTGGTCGATCCGCCGCCCGGTTCCCGCGATCGTTCTATTCGCGGTGCTGATGTTGCTCGGCACGCTGAGCTTCAGGCAGCTGCCGGTCACGCGTTTTCCGAACATTGATATTCCGCTCATCTCGATCGTCATTACGCAATCGGGCGCGGCGCCGGCTGAGCTTGAAACCCAGGTTACGAAGATCGTCGAAGACTCCGTTGCGAACATCACCGGCGTGAAGCACATCACGTCGACGCTTACGGACGGCACATCGACAACGATCATCGAATTCCGCCTCGAAACGGATACCGACCGAGCATTGAATGACGTCAAGGACGCGATCGCGAAGGTCCGGGGTGATCTTCCGCGCACGATTGACGAGCCCGTTATCGAACGCATCGACGTCGAAGGCCAAGCGATTTTGACGTTCGCGGCGACGTCTCCCGGCATGACGCTCGAACAGTTGTCGTGGCACGTCGACGACGTCATCAAGCGGCGCCTGCAGGCAACCAAGGGTGTCGGCCGCGTCGAACGATACGGCGGCGTTGACCGCGAAATTCGCGTCAATCTCGATCCAGATAAACTTCTGGCCTACGGTATCAGCGCTGCGGACGTGAACAAGCAGGTGGCCGCCACCAACGTCGATCTCGGGTCGGGGCGCGGTGAAGTCGGTGGCCAGGAACAAGCCATTCGCACGCTTGCCGGAGCACGACAGGTCTCGGCGCTAGCTGACGCGAAGATCATTCTGGCCGGCGGACGCGAGGTTCGCCTCAGGGACCTCGGCACCGTCGTCGACGGCGCAAGCGAGCAGCGCGCCTTCGGCCGTCTCAACGGGCAGCCGGTCGTGTCGTTCTCGGTTTTCCGCACCAAGGGGACGAGCGAACTTTCCGTATCCGACGCCGTCAATGCATCGTTGCACGAGCTTCAAGCCGCCTATCCCGACGTCAAGTTGACGAAGATCGACGACGCCGTCTCTTACACACGCGGCAACTATGAATCGGCCATGGATGCGCTGATCGAAGGGGCCGCGCTTGCCGTCCTCGTCGTGTTCTTATTCTTGAGAAATATTCGCGCGACGGTCATTTCGGCAATTGCCCTACCGCTCGCGGCGATCCCGACGTTCTGGGCGATCAGTGCGATGGGATTTTCGCTCAATCTCGTCAGTCTGCTCGGCATCACGCTTGCGACCGGCATTCTCGTCGACGATGCGATCGTCGAGATCGAGAACATCGTCCGCCACATGCACATGGGTAAGAAGCCGTATCGCGCCGCGCTCGAAGCTGCGGACGAGATCGGCCTTGCCGTCATCGCGATCACGCTGACGATCGTGGCTATCTTCGCACCCGTCTCCTTCATGGGCGGTATTGCGGGTCAATACTTCCGCCAGTTTGGCATGACGGTCGCGGTGGCAGTGCTCTTTTCACTCCTGGTGGCACGCCTCATCACGCCGATGATGGCAGCCTACCTGATGCGGCCAATTCCCGAAAAACCGCATGCCGACGGAGCGTTGATGCGGTTCTACACGCGTTTTCTCGAGACGACGCTCCGGCACCGCTATCTGACGCTCGTCAGCGGGGTGGCGCTGTTCTCGGCTTCCGTCTACGCCACGACGCTTCTGCCGACCGGCTTCCTTCCGGACGAAGACACCTCCCGCGTCGTCGTTGCGGTCGAGCTGCCGCCGGGAACGCAGCTCGATGAAACGAGCGCCAAGACGGACAGCATGGTGAAGACCTTGCGGACGATACCCGAGGTCGAGCAAGTCTTCGTTCTTGGCGGTACGAGCCCGACCGGACAACTCGACGTGCGGCGCGCTTCGCTGTTCGTGAAACTTGTCCCGAAGACCGAGAGAAAGCTCACCGAGAAGCAGCTGAAGTCGATTATCGCCGCTAAGCTCGCCGACGTGCCGGATAGTCGTGCCTGGTACATCAACGAGCGTGGCGAGCGTGAGCTGTCGTTCTCGATGTTGTCGCGTAATGGAGATGACCTGAACCGCGCGATCGGTCAGGTCGAGGGCGCTTTGCGGCTTGTTCCGGGATTCCGCAACGTTGCAGCGACGGGGTCGACGGATAGGCCCGAAATTCAAATCGTGCCGCGTCTTGATGCGGCCGCGCGCCTCGGCGTGGCGCCTGAGCAAATTTCCGAGACCATTCGTGTTGCGACTATCGGAGACGCGGACTTCAACCTTGCGAAATATACCGTCGGCGACAGGCAGATTCCGATCCGCGTGCAGCTCGACGAAGCGACACGCACCGATCTAAAGCGGATCGAGCAATTGCGCGTCACCAACATGCAGGGCAAGGCCATTCCTCTGACGGCCGTCGCTTCGGTCGAATTCGGACGTGGTCCCGCTGCGATCGAGCGCTTCGACCGACTGCGGCGCGCGGTCGTCGGTGTCGACCTCGACCGTGGCGTGCCCCTCAGCGTGGCGCGCGAGCGCTTCCTGAAGGTCATCAAAGACCAGAAACTCCCCGCATCGGTCAGCCTGCAGCCTTCGGGCGATGCGGAAGTTCAGGACGAAGTCGCAAACGGTTTCATCACCGCGATGGGAACCGGTATTCTGATCGTGCTCGGTTTGCTGGTTCTGCTGTTCGGCAGTGTCTTCCAGCCGGTGACGATTCTTCTGTCGCTGCCGCTTTCCTTTGGCGGCGTCGCCCTGAGTCTCCTCGTTACGGACAATTCTATCAGCATGCCGGTCTATATCGGTCTCTTGATGCTGATGGGTATCGTTACGAAGAATGCGATCATGCTCGTCGACTTCGCAATCGAAGAGATCGCCCACGGCATCGAACGCGGCGTGGCGATCGTCGACGCAGGCCGCAAGCGTGCGCGGCCCATCATCATGACGACTCTGGCAATGGCGGCCGGCATGCTTCCCAGCGCCTTCGCGCTCGGGGATGGCGGTGAATTCCGCGCGCCTATGGCTATCGCGGTGATCGGCGGGCTCTTGGTTTCGACATTGCTGTCGCTGATCTTCGTGCCGTCGTTTTTTACCGTGATGGACGACTTCGGTTGGCTGATGCAGCGTATTTTCGGCCGCTTCATCGGGCCGACGGATGAAGCCGAAACGCCACCAGTGCACGCCGAGCCAACTCACGCCTCGGACGCTCGTTCGCTGCCGCTCGCTGCGGAATAAATTGGAAAGGTTGTTGGAGCGGGGAGTTGTGCGCGACAATCGCACTCACTACCTTCCGGCGTAGCGATCGCAACGGAAGGACCCCCGCCATGTTCGACGCCAAATCCATCCTCGAAAACATCGTTCGTGATGCCGCGTCCTCGCAGCCGTCCGGAGCGGGCGGCGGCGGCCTCGGCGATCTCCTTAATGAAATCGGCAAAAGCCTATCGCAACCACAAAGCGGCGCACCCGGCGGTGGGCAGACGTCCGCTCCCAGCGCGCCGGGAAGGGGCATTGGTGATATTATCGGCGATTTCGCTCGGCAGTTCGAGCAGCCTTCGTCCGCCGCCGGCACCGGCAATCCAAGCGCACCGACAAGCGGTGCATCTCCAGATCTTGGAGACGTGCTTGCCCAGATCAAGAACAAGCTCAATCAGGCTGGCGGCGCCGTGACGGACGGCGGCAGCATCACGGATGTGCTCGGCAAAATTCTCAGCCAGGCAACTCAAGGCGTCAGCGAAGGTGCGTCCCGCATCGGTGAGGCCACAGGGGCTCGCGATGCACTTGGGCGCGCTGCCTCCGATCCGAAGACGGCGCAAATCCTCGATCAACTGAAAAGCGTTTTGCAGACCAATCCGTTCGCTGCGGGTGCTGCCGCGGGCGGACTCGGCGGCCTTGTGCTCGGCACCCGCACCGGGCGCTCGCTGGCCTCGAGCGCGGTTCGCATCGGCGCGCTCGCAATGATCGGTGGGCTCGCCTACAAAGCAATGCAGAACTATCAAGCCGGCAAGCCGCTCATTACCGGCGCAGCGACGCCAGTGGCACCACCGAGCGGGTCGGGTTTCGAACCTGCAGCGGTGACGAACGACGCCGCTCTTCACTACATTCAGGCGATGATCGCAGCGGCTGCTGCCGATGGACGTATCGATTCCGACGAGCACGAGAAACTCGTCTCCGGTCTGACCCAGGCTGGTCTTGGCAGCGAAGCCGAGGCATTCCTTGCCAAAGAGCTGAACAGTCCGCGCTCCGTTGAAGAGTTGGCGGCTTCAGTGAAAACACCGCAAGAGGCTGTTCAGTTGTACACGGCCGCGCGTATTGCGGTTGCCGACAACTCACCCGCGGAAAAACAATTCCTCGCGGCGCTGGCGACTGCACTCGGTATCGACCCCAAGCTCGCGGCTCACGTCGATGCGACGACCCAGGCGGCCGCCTAAGGCACCACGAGCCGAGTGCTGGTAGTCCTTGGAATGAAAAAGGCGCCGACCATTTCGGTCGGCGCCTTTTTATTGAGCTCCGTCAGGTGCTTCCGTTCAGTTGGTCTTCGCGGTGCTACTCGTGACGGTCGAAGCCTGATTGTTGTTGTCGAGCTTGAAGAATGTATCGACCCGCATGCCGGTAAAGAGCGGCGGATGACCATCGAGATCGACCATCACTTCGACAACCTCGACATCGTTCGGGCGGCGTGGCCCACGGGTTGCGATACGCGGCGCGCCAAGCGACTGCGAGATCGACGTCACCGTGCCATCAAACGTCTTGTCGGGGAAAGCGTCGGCCTTCACGACAACGCGCTGACCGACATGAACCTTCGCGGCGTCGCGCTCTTCGACTTCCGCGCGAAGCCTGAGACTCGACATGTCACCGAAAACGACGAGTGCGCTATCGGGCGATGGCACAGCCGTCTCGCCTACTTTGGCAAGGACGTTCAAAACGGTGCCGTCGGCGGGAGCGCGAATACGCGTGCGCTCGAGTGCCAGCTCGGCTGACGTCAGATCGGAGCGCGCCAGAGCCAGTGATGATTCAAGCCTTTGGGGCAGCGGCATGCCGGGCTTCGCATCAATTTCAGCCAGCTTGCTTTTTGCATCCGCCAGCGCGTCTTCTTTCGATGCAAGATCCTTGCGCGCCGTTTCGACCGCGTCTTCGGACCCCTTGTCCGTCTTTGCAGACCGATAGGCGGCATCGAAGGCTTCATGGGCTGCAAAAACATCGCGGTGCGCCTTAGCGACGGCATCCTCGGCGTTCCGGCGATCGAGCGCCAGACCTGTTGCCTGCTCCTCGCTACGCTCGCGTTCGCGGACACCGGCTTCCGCCGCGGCAGCCGCGATTTTCGTATAATAGTCGGCATCATCGAGCCGGAGTAGGAGATCGCCAGCCTTCACTTGATCGTTCGTCTTAGCGAGCACTTCGACGATCTTGCCGCCGACTTCGCTCGCAATCCTGACCTCGCCATTCTTCGGCTCGACGCGCCCGGTGGCCGAAGCCGCCCACTGAGGGATGGGAGCCGGTGTATCCGCGTGGGCTGTACCTGCCAGGTCGCCCAGCGAGGCCCTATCGCTCAATGTCTGAATTCCTACTCCCACTGTGACCGCGATTGCAGCCGCGATCAGGATGGTAGACACCGCGGGATCGATCTTTTTAAGCATGCAGCTTGCGCCTCTTCGTCAAATCCGTAATTTCCGGGGCGTTTATGCCCTCGGGTCTGCGTTCTTCGCCAACGATGCGGCCGTCTTCGATGCGGATCACACGGTCGGCATAACCCAAAGTTCGCGGATCGTGCGTCACAGCGAGCACGCTGCGGCTTTGCTCCTTCGCGATCCGCGAAAGCAGGGACATGACAGCATGTCCGTTTTCGCTATCGAGAGCCGCAGTCGGTTCGTCGGCCAGCACGATCGATGGCGAGCTCGCGATGGCACGCGCCACCGCGACGCGCTGCTGCTCACCACCTGAAAGATTGCCCGGATAATTCGTCAACCGATGGCCAAGGCCGACCTCGCGCAGAACCTCTTCGGAACGGCTGGTGGCTGCAAAGCCCTTGACGCCTCTCACGTCAAGCGCAATGCGCACGTTTTCAAGCGCATTCAACGTCGGAAAGAGATTATACGACTGGAAAATAAAGCCGATATGGTCGCGACGGATCTTGGCAAGCGCCTCGGCCGATAGACCATCGAGCGACTTGTCGGCAATGCGAATGCTGCCGGACGTCGGCTTCAGGATGCAGCCGAGAATGGACAGGAGAGTGGTCTTACCGGAGCCCGACGGCCCCATAAGAAGCGTCAACTCTCCGGGCACGAGATCAAGTGTAACGCCTTTGACGGCGACCACCAGACCAGCACCGGAGCCCAGCTCCTTGACGATATTGTCAGCATGCAAAACAGAGGACGTCGTCATCTCGAGAACACCGTAGCCGGATCGATTTTCGTGACCTTGACGATGGCGGAGAGCGCAGAAATCGAACACATGAAAAGCGTCAACGCGAACAGCCAGAATGCCAAGCCGGGCGTCATAACAAGTGGCAGCGACGAGTTCCTGCTAGCATAAAGGATGACCAGCGCGATCGCCATGCCGAGGACGTAACCCATGACTGCGCTGAGTCCTGCTTGGGCTAAAATTACTTTGTGAATGTAGGACTTTGACGACCCGAGTGCACGCAAGGTCGCGAATTCGTGAATGTGATCCTTGGTACTTGAATAAAGTGTCTGGGCCACGATGACCGTGCCGACGAGGCTGCCGAGGATCGCACCTCCAATGAGCGCCAGACCGGCACCCGTCCGGAACAGCCACTGCAGCAAGCTTCGGCTTTCAAACTGGTCCTTGGTCAGAACATCGGCCGACTCAAGCCGGCTTCCGAGATCGGCTTGCACTTTGGCGACGTCGGCGCCCGGCGCCAGCTTCACGAGCAGAAACGTCGATTTGTCATCGTCGACGCCGAGCAACTGGCGCGCGCGATTCAGCGTCGTGTAGGCATATGGCGATTGGGTAAACGAGCGGATACCTTCGGTGAGCGCCCTGATTTTCACGCGGCCGCCCGCGGCTTGCGCAGAGTCGCCTACACCGCTGACACCAAGCTCTCCGAGGTAGCTGCGGTCGACAGCAACGGCGTCCGGGGCCTTGATGTCGTCGAGCGTGCCTTCCGTCAGATTCCAGGGAATGAGGCCATGGTCGTCGGCATCGGACCCGATGAGGACGACGCGCGACGACCCACCTGAAGGCTTACGCCACTCTGCGAAAGCGACGACGAGGGGGACGACGCTTTCTACGCCTGGAGTTGCGAGAGCCTGATGGCGCTCGCGATCCGACAACAATACCCCACCGTCTTCAAAGCTCTTGGCGCCATACGTCGTAATGAAAAGATCGGCGTTCGAGTGGGAGATGTTCGCCGTAATCATTTCGCTCGAGCCGAGATACAGGCCGAGTTGCACAGCGACCAAGACGATCGAGAACAAGATGCCGATCAGCGTAACGGCAAGGCGTACATGGTCGTGCAGCAGGTTGCGAAGCGCGAGAGTAAATATCATCTCAGTGCCGGGTCTCGTGTTGCGAACTGGGGTATCGGCCTACACTCGGTCCAGAGCTTTTCGATGGCTCGTACTACGTGTGCAGGGGTCGTATAGCTCTAATGTAGGTCTGCTACTACCGCGAAGCCCCGTGAGAAATGCGCGCGACATGAGGCCAATCGGACTTGCCGCGACGTTAGGTCTGGTGTCAGCCTCTCTTAGGAAAGCCTTAGCAGCCGGTTAATATATTCACTCCAATGTTTCGCCGTTTTCGAGGCATAGGAGTGAAAACGTGATCTTTGCTCTGCGGTTAATTGTCATGCGTTACACCAATAGTTCCCGGCTTTCAGGCGGTTTGCTTCGTTTAGTTACCGCCTTGGCAGGGGCTATCGTCTGTTGCGCCCCAGCTTCAGCTGACCCGCGAGAGGTCGGCATCTGGTATGACGATACCGGAAAGGGAGCGGTCAAAATCGAAATCTGCACCCCGACAACGCTCTGCGGCAAAATCTACTGGCTCAAGGAGCCGCTGACCGATACGGGGGAGCCGAAAATCGATCGGTATAATCCCGAGCCCTCAATGCGGACGCGCCCGATCTGTGGTTTGCCGGTGCTCGGCGACCTCGAACAACTTTCCGAGGGCGGCTTTGATAACGGCTGGGTCTACGATCCCAAAGAAGGCAAGTCCTACAGCGTCGCGCTTGACCTTGTCGGCCCGGACAAGCTGAAGGTTACAGGCTACAAGGGAATGAGATTCCTTGGAAAATCGTTCATCTGGACGCGTGCGCCGGATGACCTGCCGGCATGCTCACAGGACTCGGCATCAGCACCCAGCGCAACCAACCAAAAGATGGCGAATTCGAAGACCGCTTCACCGACCAAAGCCGTCAAGAAGGCCAGCAACAAGGCTAAGACGAAAAAGGCTGCTGCTCCACAGCACCCAGTTGCTTCGAACTAATTGAGGCTTGGCTTGCGGCCGGATCTGGCCGCTTCGCCGCTACTACCCCCGCACACAGTTGCTCCGAGCCAGTCGAGGCTGGCCTGCGGCCCGGATTTGGCTGCTTTTGCTGCTACTCTGCAGCACCCAGCTGCTTCGAACCAGTCGAGGCTGGCTTGCGGCCGGATTTGGCTGCTTCTGCCACGAGCACACGGTCGACGAATTCCACCGTACGATCAACGACATAACCACGCTGGCGATCGAGCATCACGAGATGATAGCTGTCGTCGAGCACTGAAACTTCAACGACACCACCGAGCTTACGTTGCAGCGTCATCGTGTTCTTGATGTCGCTTTGATCATCGTGGCGCGGGTGGAAAATCATCGTGTGCAACTTCACGAGCGAAAGCATCGGCCGAACGTTGCGAACGAGCGAGAAAAATTCGTAGACGGTTCCGCCGCCGCGTACCGTGATGTCGGCGGGAAGGTTATCGGCGCCGCGCATTGCCTCAAGAGCAAAGTTGCGCACGCGCTCGTCCTTGATGCCGTAGGGAGCAGGCGTCCGGAATTTGAAGAGCCGCGCCGTCCACTTGTCCGTAACCAAGTGAAACAGCTTGATTATCTTCGGGATAGCCCAGCCGTTCACGGCCAGGGTCGGGGCGTACAGCATCAAGCCGGCGGCCTGATCCTGACGATAAGCGGCAAGTCTCAATGCCAAGATCGAACCAGCCGACGCGCCACCGATGATAACGGTGTCGCACATGCTGCGAAGATCGTCGAAAGCCTTCGAGACTGTCTGATACCAATCGTGCCAGGTGGAGAGGCCCGAGACGTCCGTTCCGAATGTCAGACCCGGTACGACGGGACAGTAGACTGTCAAACCCTTGCGGGAGAGCGCGTGGGCGACGGATTTCATCTCGAGCGGCGAACCGCCCAGAGAATGTACTAACAAAACCCCCGAAGATCCGCCCGGAATAAAGAGGCTGCCGCGAGTGGGTTGAAATTTCTGTTTATTTTTCATTACCTAATTGCACTTGCTGTGATCAGCCGAACGCTCTTTACGACGCAGCAGCACGAGATGCCAACGCAACCTTGTGTCGCGCCGCCGTAAATTTCAAAGGTAACCCTGGACGTCCCGCAGTTGAGATTTGGTTTGTGAAGCTATTACGAAGTAACTGAAAAGGCCATACGTTCCGGGATCAGGTCAATGAGGCTTAGTAAACAAGGGACCTGATGCCGCACCGTAATTCCCTGGCAAGCAAAAGATGCTCCCTCTCAATCATATTGCAATGCGGCGCAAAATAAGGTGGGCGCATGCGGCGAATTGAAGTTGTCTCTCCATCACAAACCTCCCGTCGATAGTCGGCCCGAATAGACATCCTGCGGACCCTGTCATTCCGTTCGACAACTAGAACCCCGTATAGCGGTCCCACGTTCCTAGCGCGCCTGTTGAAGGAATTGGTGGTTGAGATCTGATTGACCAGCGGTTCAATCACTGTTCGCCCGCAATCTATGATTTATACTTGGGGCAGCACTTTACGGAGGCGTTAGGCCTCCCGCTTTGCCGCTGGGATCAGGTTGCAGTGACTTTCTCGCCGCGTGCCGCAATTGCCCTCCTCACCTGCCTTGCCGTCACGTCGAGCCAGCTCTCGCTTTCTGCGATCGCCGCGGAGATCAGCCGCGCCGAATATGAGGCGTGCCAGGCGCGTGACGACGCAGGGTTGAAGGCCGCCGTTATTGCAATCGCCACCGACACAATCACCAACGGTACCAAGACAATCGACTATAAAGCTCTCGTCGATCAGCAGTGGCGGGAAAGAAACCTCGACCAGATCATTGACAACCGGGTCGATATCGCCGTCACCGAAATCACGAATGAGACGAGTTGGACGGAGCGCTTGCGGTCGCTTGCCGACAATGAAAAAGCCCAGCAGCTTGCGACAGCTGTTGCGGAGCGCGTCTACCATTCGGATGCGGTGAAGACGGCAATCGCCGATTTGGCGTCCGGGGTCGCGAAGGAAGTCGGCAAAAGCATCGAATTTGCGAGTTCCGATGCAACCGACTCACTGCTCCAATGCCTCAAGGCGTTTGTCGGCCCGCGCTACGGCGGGGCCGTGGCGAATGTGCTGGCGGGCGACGCCAGCAAAGGCGTCGTCGTCGATCCCAACAAGGGCGCGGGCGGCATCTCCGCGGGTTCGGTCTTAGAGGAATCAACCGGTGGGCTTGCCGGAGCGACGATCCTGATCGTTCGGCGCCAGCTCGCCAACCTCGCCGAACGCGTCGGCCAGCGGATCGTCGGCAGCGTGCTGTCGCGCGTTGTCTCGGTCGTTGCCGGGGGTGTCGGCCTGGTTCTGATCGCCAAGGATCTCTGGGATTTCCGGAACGGCGTACTACCGATCATCGCCACCGAGATGAAGTCTCCCACGACCAAGGAAAAGGTACGCGAAGAGCTGGCCAGGACCCTCGCGAGCCAGATGAACGACCACATTAAAGAGATTGCGATGGCGACTGCCGAGCAGGTCGTTGACGTTTGGCAGACGTTCCGCCGGGCGCATGCTCTCGTCCTGCAGATTGCAGATCAGAACGGCGAGTTCCGGAAATTCCTCGACGGCGTCAACCCGCAATCCTTACCGCGACTCGACGAGGTGGTATCGATCCTCGCCGCCTCCGAGGGGCAGGCTTCGATCTTGCGCCGCCTCCAAGACGGCTCCCTCAACAAGGCTGTTCATCTCATGCCGGAGAAGGGTCTTGAGATCGCCCGAGATACCAATTCCATTGCCGTCGGCCTGGAGTGGACCGCATTGGCGGGCAATCGTCTCGATCGCGTTGTCGATTACGAGTTGCATCGGCGGATGTCGCCGAAGGATCTGACGTCGGCCTCGCTGGATAGGATCCTCGCCCTCAATGACCGAGCGGCGATCATTAAGATCGCAGGCGTGCCGCCCGCCGCGCGTGACGCCCTGTTCAGCCTCGATTCGAACGACCTCAACGTCCTGCTTCGCTCTCTTTCTGAGGACGAACTCGGCTCTCTTGCCGATTACCTCGACGGCCTAAGGCCCGGTCCGCGGGAAACGGTGCTTAAGACGATCGCGGCAAGCCCTGCAAAAATGCAGCTGTTGGCGTCGCAGAGCGTTCGCGACGGAATTATCGCAAGCCGCGACCAAGCTGCTGCTGCTCAGATGATGCTGGAGCCCGGGGGGCTTTCGCCTCGCGCAGCCCTCGAAGATGCAAAGCTCGTCTGGGACGGCCGCGTCGTCCCGCTGCTTCTATGGAACAAGCACCCACAAGCCGTGGTTGCGGCAGGACTTCTAAGCCTCGTTGTCATCGGTTGGTTTGCGCGCCTTTTCCGCCGCAGACGGACGCCTCGGGCGCCGGCAACCGGCGCTTAGCCGGGCCGTTGCAAATCGGCCTTATCCAAAGGCTGTCCACATGCATTCAACCGCGCTTTATCCCGGCGGCCTCGGGCCCCTGCTATAACGATTCGCCGGTCAATGATGGACCCATAGAGAAGGGGGATGATCATGCGCGTGCGGTTCAGAAGCGAAGAGGGGGTGCATGATATGGGATTGAAGGCGCCGGGGATTATTACCTTCATGCTGTCCGTCATCCTGACGGTTATTGTACTGACTTCCAAATTTTTCGGAGCTGAGATCCCCGGGCTAACCGGCAATGAATCCTGGGCGTTGCTTGCCTCCTACACGATCCTTATGCTTGGATGCATGGTCCGGGGGATGTAAGGGAAGAATTCATTTTTGCTGCGGTGCAGTCGCAGCTTACCGCATCAAATCTCTGCTGAATTTCGTTTAAGCGATGTGCGCTCCTGTCGCGCGGCAACCCGCGGGATGGAGTCATGACGCGCTGCAAATTATCGATGGGTAATGTCGAACCAAATGCCTGAGACTTTTGCGCGGCGGGCGCGCCATTCTTCGAAAGCCATTGTCACGGCGATCGCGTTGACGCTTGCGGCGTTAATAGCGCTCACGATCGCAGCTCGCGACAATAGCCCGAAGAGCGTGAAAACTTTTAGTCCCGTTACGAGTACGCCTGCCCACGTCGACTCAGGCTTGGTACCGGTTGTCCACCGCTAGGCGCGGCACCAGCGGCTCAGCCCGCACCAGCCCGCGAATTGAATTCCCGAGATAGATTTCGGCCGCTCCGTTCAAGTCCTGGATTGTCAAACGAGCTTCCACTGCTCTGCCCTCGTCGATGAGGGCGGCCCTCAAGGTTCCCGGCAACACACCTGCCGCCAGACGCGGCGTTATCAGCTTGCCATCCCGCTCGATAAAAATCGACGTCCTGCTCCCCTCGGCAAGTTCGCCGCTTTCATTGAGGTAGATCACTTCGTCGGCCCCAAGGGTGTCCGCGTAGTGCTTCCATTCGCGGTCGTAAAGCTCACGGCGCGTCGTTTTGTGATAGAGGAAGAGGTCGGAGCTGTTGAGCCGAGTATCCGACACCACGTAGCGCATGACGGCATCGGCTGCCGACGGCGGTTGCGGGCTCATCGTAATGGTCACGATGCCATCTTCATCGAGCAGCAGACGAACACGCATTCGCTCATCGGCGTGGGCTCTGGTCGCATTATCGATTGCGTCGCGAACTTTACGGGCATCGAACACAAAGCCGAAGTAAGCCGCCGACGCTGCAAGCCGAGCCAAGTGATAGCCGCGCAGCCAGATGCCCTTGCCCGGTTCGTAGAGCATCGTTTCGATCAACTCGAAGCGGCGCACGGGGTCGGTCAGAAATTTCATTTTGAGCAGGCACTCGGCATATTCCTTGACGCCGTCAGAGTCCGCGACAATGCCGGAGCCGATGCCCATTTCGCCGGCGCCTTTCCGGTCGACGACCGTCGTGCGGATGGCGACGTTCAGCAGCGTTGTGCCGTCGGGTGAGAAACGCCCGATAGCGCCGCAGTAGACGCCACGCGGCTCCGTTTCGAGTTCGCGGATCAATTCCATGGCACGGATCTTCGGCGCCCCCGTTATCGAACCGGGCGGAAAGATCGCCTTCAGGATGTCGACGATGCCGATATCGGGCTTCAACTCGGCCCGAACGCCCGACGTCATTTGGTGCAGGGTTTTGAACGTCTCGACTGTGAAAAGATCGGTTACGCTCACAGAGCCGAGGTCCGCGATGCGCCCGAGGTCGTTGCGCATCAAATCCACGATCATCAGATTCTCGGCGCGATTTTTAACGTCCTTTGAAAGGACCGTGCGGACCTCTGCGTCGGCGTCGAGGGTTCCGGCGCGCGGCGCGGTGCCTTTCATCGGCCGCGTCTCGATAATCCGACCCTCTTGCTTGATGAACAATTCGGGAGACGCGGACAGGATTGTTACATCGCCGGTATCGACGAGACCGGCATAGGCGACGCGCTGCTTCAGGCGCAGGTCGCGATAGAGCGCCAATGGCGAGCCTTGAAGGTTGAATTTGGCTTTGAACGTCAGGTTGAGCTGGTAGATATCGCCGCTCTTGATGTTGTTCTGCACTTCCTCAAAGCGCTTGAGATACGAGGCGCTATCCCAGCTATGCGCAAGCTCGCCCAGCGTCGGGGTGCCGATGGCCTCCTCGTTCAGCCATTGCTGAACCTCGGCGCCCGTCATCTCGCGTGGCGCTGTATAGAGACCAAACCAAATAAGCGGCACTTTGCGCCGTTCGGGGAGCAGCGACGCGAGCCTGGGCTCGAGCAGGTAGCCGAGTTCGTAGGAGAAAAAACCTGCTGCATGGAGCCCGCGCGAGAGTCCTGAAGTTAATGCAGCCAGTGCGGCATCGACGTCTGCAGGCGTGTCGGCACGGATAATTTCAACCGGATGCTCGAAGAGCTCCGACACCGCCTCAAGGGACGTGCTGTTGTCGAGCAGAACGAAGCCTTCTGCCAGCGCCGGTGTCGTATGAGGCGTTGAGTTCACTTTGCGCACCGGTGCCTGTGTTGAGCGGAGGGGTGTTTCCGAGAGGCGGGATGTCATCGGCTGAGTCTAACGCGGCCGATCTACGATTGCCACTTAAACGGCTTCTCTGCGAAGCCGCACCAACGTGCCGATAGCCCGCGCCCCCCCTACCCACCTATGCATGTTTTACTCTTTCCCTGCGCCAGTAGGTCCGCATCGCAGAAAATCCGTCACATGGGGTTCCCACGCCGAGTTTTTGTGCTATAGGCGCGTGCAGAGGCCGCTCGGAGACGAGCGGCCTTACTTATCCGGATGGCGCGGCTGATTTCAGCAGCGCTTTTGGTGACGCGGGGTGGAGCAGCCCGGTAGCTCGTCAGGCTCATAACCTGAAGGTCGTTGGTTCAAATCCAGCCCCCGCAACCACCGGCATCGCTGTTGGAACCTCATCAGGCTTTCCAAGCAACC
>DASZVX010000048.1:0-21281 GCA_035547255.1 Hyphomicrobium sp. | reverse complement strand
GGTGCGCAAACGCAATCCATTTGCGGTCCCGATGGTCGCCGCGTTGAAGCGGCGCGGCATCAACGTTGCGGGCTCGGATCGAATCGCGCTGACCGACCAGATCGCCATCCAGGACTTGATGGCGCTCGGTGACTTTCTGATCCTGCCGGAAGATGACCTCGCGCTCGCGTCCGTTCTGAAAGGCCCGATCTTCAACTTCGACGATGACGACCTGCTCGCCATCGCGCCCGGCCGTAAGAGCAAGACGCTGTGGACGGCCCTGCTCGACAGCACGGAAATAAAACCAGACTACAAAAACGCCGCCGAAACCCTGAAGCGTTGGCGCGCCAAAGCCGATTTCACGCCGCCCTTCGAGTTCTTCTCGAGCGTGCTCGATCGCGACGGCGCGCGCGAGAAGATGTTGCGCCGTCTCGGTCCGGAAGCCGCTGACGTCATCGACGAGTTCCTCGATCTCGCGCTAAGCTTCGATGACGGAACGCCGCCGTCGCTGACGCAATTTCTTGCCGAGCTTCGCGCCACCGAACCCGAGGTGAAACGCGACATGGATCACGGACGCGACGAAGTTCGCGTCATGACGGTGCACGGCGCCAAAGGGCTCGAAGCTCCGATCGTGTTTCTTCCCGACACCTGCACGACAGCGTCCGGCGATATCTCGGCGGCAAGCCTCGTCAGGCTGTCTCACCTTGAACGGCTCGACGATATTCCCGAACCGATCGTCTGGGCGGTCAAGGGAACGTCCCGCGTCGAAGTCGTATCCGAGGCCCGGCGGCAGCGCGAGGCACGCGAACATCAGGAACGCAACCGCTTGCTCTACGTGGCGATGACGCGCGCCCGCGACCGGCTTTATATCTCAGGCTTCGAAAACAAGAAGGGCCGTGCCGAGTTCTGCTGGTACGATGCGATGTCGGAAGCACTTCTGCCGGTCGCACAAGAAATCGACATCGGCGACGGCAGAAAAGTCTGGCGCATCGAAACTACGCAAACCGCCGAGCGCGAAAAGCCGCGAGCCGAAAAAGCGCGTCAACTCGATATCGTCGAAAGACCCGCATTCGCGTTGCAGCGCGCACAACCGGAGCCGAAGCTGTCCGTGCCGCTCTCGCCCTCACGGCTGGAGCCCTATGCGCCGGACGCCGAAGGCGAACCCATCATGACCGCAAGGCGTGACGCCGCGGCGGCCTATGACGCGCCGTCGCCGCTCGCTGGAAATGCCGAACACCGTTTCCTGCGCGGAACGCTGACGCATGCGTTGTTGCAGCATCTCCCCGCTGTGGCGGTGAGCGACCGCGAACCGATTGCAGCAGCCTTTGTCGCCAAGCGAGGCGAGGCCCTTCCGCGGAAAGCACGCGCCAGCATCGTCCACGAAACGCTGGCGATCCTGTCGTCGCCGGACTTCGCCCCGCTTTTCGGCTCGGACAGCGTCGCCGAGGTCCCGATTGCCGCGGTCATCCCCCGTCCAAATGGCATAGGCCCAGCCCTCGACCTGTCCGGCCAGATCGACAGGCTTGCCGTAACGGATGATGAGGTCCTGATCGTAGACTACAAGACGAATCGGCCTCCCCCATCGGAAGTCCGATTTGTCGCGGCAGCATATCTTTACCAGTTGGCGGCCTACAGGCTGGCGCTCGGGGAGATTTATCCGGGCCGCCGGATACGGGCCGCCCTGCTCTGGACGGACGGGCCGCGCCTGATGGAGATCCCGGTCGAAGTTCTCGACAGCTTCCAGTCACGGCTTTGGGACCTGGACGTTCAGAGTCTTGACGCTCCGTGACGGAATACCTACCTCTGGGATCGGTTTTCTAGGGTATGCGCGATCGCCGCAGAACGGGTCCCGGCTAACCATCCCAGGCCCGGAAATGGAGAAGTATCAATGTCTAATGCTGTAACAGACGCAAGCTTCGATGATGAAGTCTTAAAGTCGAACGAGCCGGTTCTTGTCGACTTCCACGCTACGTGGTGCGGCCCCTGCAAGGCGATGGCTCCTGCGCTTGAGCAGGTTGCGCAAGAGATGACGGGCAAGGTCAAGGTCGTGAAAGTCGACGTTGACGAGAACCCGCGCGTCACCGGCACTTACGGCATCCGTGCCATGCCGACGTTGCTGATTTTCAAGGGTGGCAAGGTTGCGGCGCAGCACACCGGCGCAATCGTGCAGAAGAAGAAGCTCGAAGACTGGATCAATTCCAGCGTCGCAGCCGCCGTCTAATCGCTGATGGCTCTCACGGAATTAAGAGGCCCCGCGCGATGCGGGGCCTTTTCTTTTGTGGCGATCAAACACCTCGGAGACTAATTCGCGATGTCGTCGCCGCTTGGAACGACGACGGCAAAAATATCATTGAGCGCAGTCAGGCTCGCTTCGTGCAAATCTTTGGCCGACGTGACACCGCCCGTCGGGCTCGGCAGAGACCGCGTCGCCGTCGCGTTCCCGACGACCGTCGCACGATAGCCGTGATTGAACGCAGCCCTTGCCGTTGAGTTGATGCAGACATGCGTCATGAATCCAACGAGCGCCACGTCTTCGACACCGTAACCCTTGAGCAGTTCGTCGAGGTTCGTCTTCTCGAACGAGCTTGGATAATTCTTCACCACGACAGGCTCACCGTCGCGCGGCTTCACGACATCCGCGATGGCTCCAATGCGATCGTTGAGATCATAAGGAGAGCCGGCGCCTGCATCGTGCTGAATATGGATGACCGGGCGCCCGGCATCGCGATAGCGGGCAAGAAGCTTCTGACATTGGACGAGCGCCGGCTCGACACCCTCAAGCTGCATCACGCCCTCGCGATAGGTGTTCTGGCAATCGATCAACACCAGAGCGGATTTTCCGACGGTCGTCGGTGTGTTCCCCATACCGGTGATATCGCGAAGCGTCTTTGAGGCAGACATTCGGCACATCCTTGATGATTGGCTTCTCTTTTATCGAACCCGCGAACCGGGTTTGCCAGTCCCGCTAAACCGGCGGATGCTCGGCGCCAGTCGGCGGCGGTCCAAGCGCATCGATCTCATCGCTCTCGGCATCGGTGAAAACGCGCGACCGCGTCAGGAAACGCACGCCTTCAGGTGACTCGACTGAAAAGCCCGAACCGCGCCCTGGCACGACATCGATGATCAGATGCGTGTGCTGCCAGTATTCGAACTGCGATCGGCCCATGTAGAACGGCTGGCCGCCGATCTCGCCCATATAGATATCCTGCGCGCCAACCTTGAATTCCTTGCGCGGATAGCACATCGGCGAGCTGCCGTCGCAGCAGCCTCCCGATTGATGGAAAAGCAAAGGCCCGTGAAGCCTTTCAAGCTTCTTCATAAGGTCCAGCGCCTGCTGAGTGCATGAGACTCGCGTCGCTGTCTGTGGCTTTTCTGGCGTTACAACGGACATGCTTTTCCTCCGATCGTACATCGGTGCCACGCCTTGAATCCTCCAGAACAGATTGGAGCGATATCATTGGCGTCGACCCATTCTAATTCTTCTGTTCATTGATATGATCCGAGCAGGCCTCCTCTGCAACTGGCATAAGGGTGAAGCGTTTCCCCGGCGCTGCAGCGATCGAAAAGCCGATAGCAGGACCGACAGCAACGTCTAAGACGTAGGCTCGGGCACGGTATGCGACCCTACCCTCTCGATCTTCCATCTCGTAGATCGGAACACCTTCCACCTCGCCCAGCAAATGATCGCGCGCCCCGAGCCGCAATGCCTGCGCCGGAAGGCAGATTGGAAATTGTCGCCCTCCAACTCGGCCGCCGCTCGTATGAAACATCAGCGGCCCATGCTCGCTCGCAACGCGAAGCAACGCAGCGCACGCCTCAGGAGTGGCTGAGATTTGCACTGAGGACAATTCGAACCTCGCTCAGGTGCAGTTACGAATGAATGTGGCGGCCCAGAAACCAAGGGTAAATGAAAGCGGGGCGCCTCCGCTTCCGGAATGCGCCCCGCTCAAAAGCTCTCGCCTAAGAAAACCTCAGAAGAAGCCGAGCGCCTTCGGGCTGTAGCTGACGAGTATGTTCTTCGTCTGCTGATAGTGGTCGAGCATCATCTTGTGCGTTTCGCGGCCGATGCCCGACTGCTTGTAGCCACCGAACGCGGCGTGCGCCGGATAGGCGTGATAGCAGTTGGTCCAGACGCGGCCCGCCTTGATGCCCCGGCCCATGCGATAGGCGCGCGTGCCGTTGCGGGTCCAGACACCCGATCCGAGCCCATAGAGCGTATCGTTCGCAATCGCGAGCGCTTCCGCATCATCCTCGAAGGTCGTAACCGCGAGAACGGGTCCGAAGATTTCCTCCTGGAAGACACGCATCTTGTTGTGGCCTTCGAGAACCGTCGGCTCGACGTAATAGCCAGACGCCAACTCTCCACCGAGGCTGGCACGCTTGCCGCCGGTCAGAACGCGGGCACCTTCGCCCCTGCCGATCTCGATATAGCTCAAGATCTTTTCGAGCTGATCGTTCGATGCCTGTGCGCCGATCATCGTGGTGGCATCCATCGGATGTCCCTGCTTGATCTTCACGACGCGCTGCAAGGCCCTCTCCATGAATTTCTCATAGATCGAGCGCTGGATCAGCGCGCGGCTGGGAGCGGTGCAAACTTCGCCCTGGTTCAAAGCGAACATCGCAAAACCTTCGAGGCACTTGTCGAAGTACTCGTCGTCCGCGTCCATGACGTCCGCGAAGAAGACGTTCGGCGACTTGCCACCGAGTTCCAGCGTGCACGGGATGATGTTTTCCGATGCATACTGCATGATCAGGCGGCCGGTCGTCGTTTCGCCGGTGAAGGCGATCTTCGCAATGCGCTTGTTTTGAGCAAGCGGCTTGCCTGCCTCGACGCCGAACCCGTTGACAATATTGAGAACGCCCTCGGGCAGGAGATCTCCGATCAGGTCCATCAGAACCATGATCGACATCGGAGTCTGCTCGGCAGGCTTCATCACAACGCAGTTGCCGGCGGCAAGCGCGGGCGCGAGTTTCCACGCTGCCATCAGAATCGGGAAATTCCACGGAATGATTTGCCCGACGACGCCGAGCGGCTCATGGAAATGATAGGCGACGGTATCGTGGTCGATTTCGGAGAGTGAACCTTCCTGCGCGCGGATGCAGCCCGCAAAGTAGCGGAAGTGGTCGATCGCGAGCGGGATATCGGCGTGCGTCGTCTCGCGGATCGGCTTGCCGTTATCGATTGTCTCGACGAGAGCCAGAACGTCGAGATTCTCTTCCATCCTGGTGGCGATCTTGGCGAGCACGCGAGCGCGCTCAGCGGGAGAAGAGTTACCCCAGGCCTCACGCGCCTTGTGGGCCGCGTCGAGCGCAAGCTCGATATCTTCCGCCGTCGAGCGCGCGACTTCGCAAACGGGTTGCCCCGTGATCGGAGTCAAATTCGAAAAATATTGTCCGCGAACCGGGGCGACCCATTTGCCTCCGATGAAATTGTCGTAGCGAGCCTTGATGACTTGCCGGCCTTTGAGCTTATCCATAGCAACATGCTGCATCGCAGATCTCCTCCGATTGATTGTTTGCTTGGGGCGTCTTCTTGGGCGAAGTGATAGCCCAGGCGCTCCTCGTCAAGCCATAGCGGCGGTCTCGTTCATTAGTAGGGCCAGCCATGCGCCGTGCGGCCCGGCCATCCGAAAAGACCAGCGCCCGCTCACGTCATAATAGGACGTTTATAGGACGTTTCACGCGAGCGCTTAAGCGGTTCGCTAGGCGGCGCTATTGTGACTGCTGCTGAAGCGACAGAACATGGCCTGCAAGGTAGAGCGAGCCGCAGATCAGGACCCGCTTCGGCCCCTTGGGCAGCGCAGCAATTGTCTCCAGCGCATCGATCACGTTTTCGCGATCCGTTGCCTGCATCCCCGCGGCCCGCGCGACTTCCGCGAGATTTTCCTGGGTATGCGGCGCCTCATGCGCGCCGGGGATCGGCACAGTATAGATGGCACGGACAAGACCGCGGAAGGGCGCCAGGAAGCCGAGCGCATCCTTCTGCCCCATCATGCCAACCACGAGATAGACGGGCTTCGGCGACTTCTCGTCGAGGGCTGCGAGCGTGTCAGCGATCACGTCGCCGGCCGCCGGGTTATGTCCTCCGTCGAGCCAAAGCTCGGCATCGTCACCTACGACATTCGGAAGAGGACCGGTCGACAGCCGCTGCATGCGCGCCGGCCACTCTACCGTCCTGAGCCCGATTTCGATGGCCCTTTCGTCGAGCTTCAACGACGGAGTTCTTTCGCCAAGAACAAGCGCCGCCGCCACGGCGGTTCCGGCATTGCCGATTTGATGCCTACCGACGAGCGCCGGCAGCGGCAGATCGAGCAGATGATCGTCACGCTGGACGACTAAGCGGCCAGTCTGTTCATAGGCATCGAAATCGCGTCCCCAGATCGTCAAGTCCGCGCCGACGGCCCGGGCACGCGCTTCAATGACGGACAGGACTTCATTCGATTGCTGCGAAATGACACCGGCAACGCCGCGCTTCAGAATGCCGGCCTTTTCCGCTGTGATCTTACTGAGCGTAGGCCCAAGCTTTTCAGCGTGATCCATCGAGATCGGCGTAATGATGGTCAATGCCGGATCGGCAATGACGTTCGTTGCATCGAGGCGACCACCGAGACCGACTTCAAGCAGCAGAACGTCCGCCGGATGTTCGGAAAACGCCAGAAACGCCGCCGCCGTCGTAATTTCAAACTGGGTGATGTCTTCGCCGTCGTTCACCGCCTGCACACGCATCAGAACGTCGACGAGAGACTCTTCGTCGATTGGGCGCGCCACGCCGTCGGGACCCGCCAGGACGATGCGCTCGTGAAAGCGCACGAGATGCGGCGATGTATAGACGTGAACACGCTTGCCCGCCGCTTCCATGAACGCACGGAGGTAAGCCGTGATAGACCCTTTGCCATTCGTGCCGGCAATATGGACGACCGGAGGGAGCTTCTGCTCCGGGCTTCCGAGCTTGGCCAGCAAGCGTTCGACGCGGCCAAGCGACAAGTCGATGAGCTTCGGATGAAGCAGCATCAGATCGCCAAGCAGCGCGTCGCTCGACGGACGTGTCTTCGACGGGATCATGATGGCACTGCCGTGCTGTTGGATGGTTACCTGGATCAGGCGCCGTGAGGCGCATCTTTGATGTTTGGAGCTGACGCAGAAGCGGCGTCATCGCGCCTCTTGTCGGCCTTCCCCGGTTCGAAACGCTGGCTGTTCGGAACGGCTTCCGGTTCGACAACGGCGCCCGTCTCTCGTGCTGCCGTCTCTACCACCTTGCTGTCGACCGTGGCGCCGTTCATGTACGGCTTGCCGTTCATCTTGCGCGTGTCTTTGGCTTTCGCCACCTGCGCACCACTCATCAGAAGTCTGCAGACACGCGAGAGCGTTTCGCGCAACTGATGACGATGCACGACCATGTCGACCATGCCGTGCGAAAGCAGATATTCGGCGCGCTGGAAACCATCAGGCAATTGCTCGCGGATCGTCTGCTGGATGACGCGCGGACCTGCGAAACAAATAAGCGCGCCCGGTTCGGCGATATGGATGTCCCCGAGCATGGCGTAAGATGCCGTAACTCCACCAGTCGTCGGATCGGTAAGCACGACGATATAAGGCAGCCGTGCATCCCTAAGACGCTGAACCGCAATCGTGGTGCGCGGCATCTGCATCAGGGAGAGAATGCCCTCCTGCATGCGCGCACCGCCCGATGCTGCGAAAAGAATGAACGGGGTCTTGAGTTCGACGGCGCGCAGCATCCCGGTGATGAGCGCTTCACCCGCCGCCATGCCGAGCGAACCGGCCATGAAGCGAAAGTCCTGTACGGCAGCAACGACCGACTGGCCATCAAGCAGGCCTTCGCCGACAAGAACCGCATCTTCCAGCTTCGTCGCTGTCTTGGCGTCCTTCAGACGGTCCGTGTATTTGCGTCCGTCGCGAAACTTGAGCGGATCCTGCTGAACGGTAGGAACGGCGACTGTCCGGTAGTCACCGCTGTCGAACAGATGGCGCAGCCGCTGCTGCGAATCCATCCGCATGTGATAGTTGGAACCGGGAACGACGAACTGGTTGGCCTCGAGGTCTTTGTAAAAGACCATTTCTCCCGTCTCTGGGCACTTCACCCAAAGATTGTCCGGTACTTCACGCTTTGCTGTCGACAACAGCCCGCTGATTTTCGGGCGGACAACGTTGTTGATCCAATTCACTCGGGTAGGCTCCTCGTAGTCCGCTGCAGTGTGCGTACCGCTTCATGTGCGGGCACGATCGCAAGTTCTCGGCGGCAGCTGTAATTTAGCGCCACACCTTTGGCTTGCGCTAGGCGCCGCACAAAAATGGGGTCGCCGCGGCGGCAATCCAATAGAGCCAATCGCCCCGGGGTGCTAGTCCGCGCGCAATGCTGAGCTTAACTCTTTTACCAATTCCAGCACATCTTTGGTCGTTTTGGGTGTCGCCTCGCCCTTTCCCCCCAAGGATTTTTCAATCCGCGAGACGATCGCCGAGCCCACGACCACACCGTCGGCCGTCCGGCCAAGCGCGCGCGCCTGCTCACCCGATTTGACGCCAAAGCCTACAACTACAGGCAGTAGCGTTGCACTTTTAATCGCACTAACCTGTTTCTGAACGTCGTTTACTACGGGAGCAGCGGCCCCGGTGATCCCCGTGATCGAGACGTAGTAAACGAAACCCGACGTATTGCTGAGCACCGCAGGCAAGCGCGCCTTGTCGGTCGTCGGCGTCGCCAGCCGGATGAAATTGAGGCCTGCACGGAGAGCGGGCAGACAAAGCTCGTCGTCCGCTTCGGGTGGCACGTCAACGACGATCAAACCATCGACACCAGCAGCCTTGGCGTCCGCGATGAAGCGTTCGTTGCCGTAGACATAGATCGGGTTGTAGTAGCCCATCAGCACGATCGGCGTCGTCGCGTCTTTGGCGCGGAAGTCGCGCACCATTTTCAGCGTCTTGACCATCGTCTGGCCGGCCTTCAGCGCCCGCTGCGACGAGGCCTGGATCGCTGGGCCATCCGCCATCGGGTCCGAGAACGGCATGCCGAGTTCGATGACGTCGGCTCCGGCGTTCGCAAGCCCGCCCAGGATCGCCTTGCTTGTTTCAAGATCGGGATCGCCTGCCGTGACGAACGTGATCAGCGCCGGGCGCTTCTCTTTCTTCAGCGCCGCAAAGCGCGCATCGATGCGAGTCGTTTGAACGGTCATTTTCAGATCTTCATGCCGAGGTGCTTGGCGACGGTGAAAAGGTCTTTATCGCCGCGGCCGGATACGTTCACCACGAGCAGATTGTCTTTCGGCAGCGTCGGCGCGAGCTTCATCACATGCGCCAAAGCATGGCTCGGCTCCAGCGCCGGAATGATGCCTTCGAGCCGCGTGCAGAACTGCAGCGCCTCGAGCGCTTCCTTGTCCGTTACAGCCACATACGTCACGCGACCGATATCTTTGAGCCACGAATGCTCCGGGCCGACGCCTGGATAGTCGAGCCCCGCCGAAATCGAATGACCTTCGAGGATTTGCCCATCGCCATCCTGCAGCAAATAGGTCCGGTTTCCGTGCAGCACGCCAGGCGAGCCGCCATTCATCGACGCCGCATGACCGTTCTCGACGTCGAGCCCGTACCCGCCCGCTTCGACGCCATAAATCGCAACGTCTTTGTCGTCGAGGAACGGATGAAAAATGCCGATCGCGTTCGAACCGCCGCCGATACACGCAACGATCGTATCAGGCAATCGACCTTCCGCTTCCATCATCTGCGTGCGGACTTCATTGCCGATGATAGCCTGAAAATCACGCACCATCGCCGGATAGGGATGCGGCCCCGCAGCCGTGCCGATGAGATAATAGGTATCGCGAACGTTCGTCACCCAGTCGCGCAACGCTTCGTTCATCGCGTCTTTGAGCGTACCCGCACCCGACGTTACCGGATTGAGTTTGGCCCCGAGCAGAGCCATGCGCGCGACGTTCGGCGCCTGACGCTCGACGTCGGTCGCGCCCATGTAGATTTCGCACGGCATGCCATACTTGGCGCAGACGGTCGCCACGGCGACGCCATGTTGACCCGCACCCGTCTCGGCGATGATGCGCGTCTTGCCCATGCGCCGCGCCAGCAGAATTTGCCCAAGACAATTGTTGATCTTGTGCGAGCCGGTGTGATTGAGCTCTTCGCGCTTGAAATAGATCTTCGCCCCGCCGAGTTCAGCGCTCATGCGCTCGGCATGATAGAGCGGGCTCGGGCGGCCGCCGTAATGGCGATTAAGAAATTCGATCTCGCGCTGAAATTCGGGATCGGCTTTCGCGGTGTTATAAGCGCGCTCAAGATCGAGGATCAGCGGCATCAAGGTTTCGGCGACGAAACGGCCTCCGAAGAGCCCAAAAAAGCCTTTGTCGTCCGGACCGGTCGCGTAGCTATTGAGCTTCGCTTCGTCAGCCTTCTTTTGCGTAGTCGCCATCAATCTACCTAAACCGCGAAACCGCGTTTCATATGTCAGCCTTGATTAGCCGTCTTTACGGCCCGAAGAAAGCGGCGGATCAATTCCGTGTCCTTGACGCCCGGCGCCGTTTCAACGCCCGATGAAACATCGACCGACTGTGGGCGTGTTACGCGAATGGCCTCCTCGACATTCTCAGGAGTGAGCCCGCCCGAGAGCATGAACGGCATATCTCGCGAAACGGCGTCGAGAACCGCCCAATCGAAAGCCCGGCCGTGCCCTCCGGGACGCGTCGCGCCAGACGGCGCCTTGGCATCGAACAAGATCAAATCAGCAACCGTCGCATAAGTCTTTGCCGCAGCTGCATCTTCCGAAGTCCTGACCGGGATTGCCTTGATGATCTTGCGCCCAAACTTCTCTTTCACCTCAACGACGCGCTCGGGCTTTTCGCTCCCGTGAAGCTGGAGGAAATCCGGAGCAATCTCTTTCGCAATCTCATCGAGCACCGCGTCTCCCGCATCGACGGTCAACGCAACGACCTTGGCCTTGCCACGCGCCAGTTCCGCCAAGCTTCGTGCCGCCACAATTTCGAGATGCCGCGGACTCGGCTCGAAAAAGACGAAACCGACATAATCCGCTCCGCTATCAAGCGCAGCCGTCAACGCTTCGCGCGTATTGATCCCGCAGATCTTGGCTTCTGTCGTCATAGGCGAGCCGCTACGCCGCGGACTTGCCCATCAGGCGGCGCTTTTGCCAGCGTTTCAACGCGATAAATGTCCAAACGCCTTCCACCAGCCCAAACGGCCAAGCGCCTTGCAGGAAGCCATAAATCGACCCCATCGCGCAGGCGACCGCAAAACCTAGAATGCACCAAGGGCTGTTATCCTCGAAGGCGTAGAACAGCAACATCAGAGATACGGCCACGAGACCGAAGAGCGTCAATGCATCGAATGTCATTGAACTCTCATGGCATCAACGGCTTGTGATGGCGAGATCGGTTCCCGTAGCGACCTTGGTATCGCGCTCGCGCGTCAACCGATCGGCTTCCGCTTGCCAACGCGCGGCACGCTGACCTTGCGCGCGCGCCGTCTGCCGCCATCGGCTCTGTCCCATCCACGTCGCGACACCGCCGAGAATAACGCCGACGACAAGCGCGCCGAGCAAATAAGCATAGAGCGGCAACTCGATCGAAAGAGCCGGATTTTCAGGCTTGAACGGATCGAGGATCAGCGCAACCGGCTGCCTGTTGGATACCGCGATCGCGACAAGAATCGCGCCAAGCGGGAATGCAATGAAAAGCGCCAAAATACGCCTAAACACGATCGTACCTCATGAGTTCGTCTTGCGACGCTACATCGGATGTTGGCCGTTGAGCGTATTCAAACGATCGCGAAGCTCCTTGCCCGTCTTGAAGAAAGGCACGAACTTCTCAGCGACCGCCACCGTCGTGCCGGTGCGCGGATTGCGCCCTTGCCGCGACGAGCGGTGCTTTACGGTGAAAGCGCCGAAACCGCGAAGCTCGACACGATCGCCACGCGATAGCGCATCAACGATTTCATCGAAGATGACATTGACGATGCGCTCGACATCGCGGTGGTAAAGGTGCGGATTGGCCGTCGCGATTTTTTGAACAAGCTCTGATTTGATCACGTCTCGCTCCCCAGCAACAGCGACCATTTCTCCTTATTTTTCAGAAGGGTGCCAAACTGAAAGCAGACCGTCAAGACCGAGCGTGGAAATCGAGCGGTCTCGAGCCAGAAAATTTACGAGTTCTCCGGCGCTCGAACCGAGCAGAAAACCCGCGACGCGGCCCGACATTCCGGCAAATCCATAGGAGTTGGCAGATTGCGGCTTCCAGTCGACAACTTTGGCGTTCTGCGGCACGTTTTTCTCGTCTTTCAGCCATTTGACGGCCTCGTCCTCCCCGCCGATCTGGTCGATGAGCTTCGCTTGCAGCGCCTCGCGGCCGGAGAAAATGCGCCCGTCCATAAGCCCAGGAATATCGGCAGCCTTCACGCCTCGGCGCGTCTCAACGAGGTTCACGAACCATTTGAACCCGTCGTTCACCATCCCCTGGGCGACCTGTTTGCCGCCCTCATCGAGCGGCTCGAACGGCGATGGTGAGGCCTTGAGCGGTCCGCTCTTAACCTCGTTCACCTTGACGCCGACCTTGTCCAGGAGCTGCACGAACTCCGGCCATTGAACAATGACGCCGACGGACCCCGTGATCGAGTTGCCGCGCGCAACGATGTGGTCGGTGGCAAGACCGGCGATATAGGCCGCGGACGCCGCTACCGTGCCGAATTGAGCGACAACCGGTTTCTTGGCCGCAAGCGCCCGCAGGCTTTCATAAAGCGCTTCGCCGCCCGTCGTCGTCCCGCCGGGACTGTTCACGTAAAGGAGGACCCCGGAGACACTGCTGTCGTCAGCAATATCCTTCAGCATTTTGAGCTGATCGCGATCTTCCGTGATCGTGCCCTCGATTGTGACACGCGCGATCTGCTTTTCGCCGGCAAGCGTCGCCAGCTTATCGCCGCTGAGCGTCAGCGCGCCGATCGCAATGAGAACTGCTGCGAGACCGGCCGCGCGCCAGAATGTAACCGAGCGGCGAAGCCTGCGGCGATCCAAAACTGTTTCCGTTTCAAGCATGGGGGTGTGCCTTTCCGTCAACGGCTGGCGCCCCGCCAGGGGTAAATGCTCGCGGGCGCTCTATGGGGCGAAAAGTAAGGAAGGTTCAGGCCGCGGGCAACTGAGACGTCTGGGACCTGTCGGATAAAGTGAGGCGCGCGGCAAAGATTGCCGCGCGCCTCGAATGTTGCGTTGAAAGAGCAACGATCACTCGCCGTCTTCGGCCCCTTCGCGCTTCTTGATGGCGGCCTTGAAGATATCGCCGAGCGAGGCGCCCGAATCGGACGAGCCGTACTGCGCGACCGCCTGCTTCTCTTCGGCAAGCTCAAGAGCCTTGATCGAAACCGCGATACGCCGCGCCGCCTTGTCGACGGAGACGACGGCAGCATCGACCTTGTCGCCGACATTGAAGCGCTCGGGGCGCTGCTCGGAACGATCACGCGAAAGATCGCCGCGCTTGACGAACGACGTCAGCTCGCTGTCGGCAATCTTGACCTCGATGCCGGCATCGCTGACCGACGTCACCGTGCACGTCACGGCGTCGCCCTTCTTGTACTTCGCCATGGCGTCGGCGGGATCGCCTGCAAGCTGCTTGATGCCGAGCGAGATACGTTCCTTCGCTCCGTCGACGTCGAGCACGATCGCTTTGACGTTGTCGCCCTTCTTATAGTCCTTGATGACCTCGTCGCCCGGCTTTTGCCAGTCGAGGTCGGAAAGATGGACCATGCCGTCGATGCCGTTGTCGAGACCGATGAACAGACCGAACTCGGTGATGTTGCGGATCGGGCCTTCGACGATCGAACCCTTCGGATGCGCGGTCAGGAAGCCATCCCACGGATTTTCCTGCGTCTGCTTCAGACCGAGCGAGATACGGCGCTTCTGCGGATCGACCTCGAGAACCTGAACCTCGACCTGCTGGCTCGTCGAAACGATCTTGCCAGGGTGCGTGTTCTTCTTGGTCCAGCTCATTTCCGAGACGTGGATCAGGCCTTCGACGCCCGGCTCCAGCTCGACGAATGCGCCGTAGTCCGCGATGTTCGTGACGGTACCCTTGACGCGCGCGCCAACCGGATACTTCGCCTCGATCGACGACCACGGATCGGACTGCAGCTGCTTCATGCCGAGCGAGATACGCTGCGTTTCCGGGTTGATGCGGATGATCTGCACCTTCACGGTATCGCCGACGTTGAGGATCTCGGACGGATGATTGACGCGACGCCACGCCATGTCGGTGACGTGCAGCAGGCCGTCGATGCCGCCAAGGTCGATGAACGCACCGTAATCGGTGATGTTCTTGACGAGGCCGTCGATGATTTGGCCCTCGGCAAGACGAGCGACGATCTCGGTGCGCTGCTCTGCGCGGCTCTCTTCAAGAACCGAGCGGCGCGAAACGACGATGTTGCCGCGGCGGCGATCCATCTTCAGGATCTGGAACGGCTGCTGCTGATGCATCAGCGGTCCGATATCGCGCACGGGGCGGATATCGACCTGCGAGCCCGGAAGGAACGCGACGGCGCCGTCGAGGTCGACCGTGAAGCCGCCCTTGACCTTGTTGAAGATGACGCCCGTGACCTTCTCGCCCTTTTCATAAAGGCGCTCGAGGCGCGTCCAGCTCTCTTCGCGGCGAGCCTTGTCGCGCGACAGGACTGCTTCACCGAGCGCATTCTCGACGCGCTCCAGGTAGACTTCGACGGTGTCACCGACCTTGAGATCGCCGGGCTTGCCGCCGACGCCAAATTCTTTGAGCGCAACGCGGCCTTCCATCTTCAGGCCGACGTCGATGACTGCCATATCTTTTTCAATGCCGACAACCTTGCCCTTTACGACGGAGCCCTCGAACAGGTCGTCCTTGGCCAGGCTTTCGGCGAGCAGCGCGGCAAAATCTTCGCGCGACGGATTCATTTCTCGTGATACTTCAGCGGACATTCGGTCTCCTTCGTGAAAGGCGGAAACCCCGTGCGCACGCGCCCGGGGCAATGTTGGGTTTCAAATACGGAAGACGCCAAATCGCAGACCCGCGCATCGCGCGAAGCCAAGCATGGGCGCCGAGTGTTCTGGATGTGTGATGCCACCGTGATGGGCTTCAGCCCTGCCGGTCAGAATTCGGGCCTGCTTACAGGCCCAACCGGCTGATCTTCCTCATGACCAATCCGACGGCGGCGTCGAACGGGCGTGGGTATAGCGGAGGTGGTAGCGCCGCGCAAGGGGCATCCGCTGGGTGCAGATCGGCTCGTTGTATCCCATGAACGAGCCGGATCGATAGGAATTGGCCTAGAACCACGGCACCAGCATGGAAACGCGGCGGCGGTAGGCTTCATAAGCGCCGGCATCTAATTCTTCGCGCAGCCACCGCTCCTCAAGCCGCGCCTTCATCCACAGCCCAATGGTAATGATGACAGCACCGGCGATGCCCCATGCCGTGCCCTTGGCAGCGCAGGTCGCGAAGACGGCCATTAGAATGCCGGTGTAGATCGGATGACGGACAATGGCATAGGGGCCGGTGTCAACGACCGCGTGCTCTCCCTTGCGGTCTACATTCCCCGACCAGAGCGGCCCGAGATAGATGCGTCCCCACCAGCTGAACGCGAACCCGATGGCAATGACGGCGACGCAGATCCATGCTTCCGTCGCGTTGACGTACCAGAAGCGGAGCGGTCCGTGATAATTGCGCGCCGGCACAGCGAAGATGAGCCCGCCAATCGTCAACACCGCGCGATAGGGAATTTCAGCCCGAAGCCCGATGGTCTTGTCTGACGGCGCGCGCCACCAAGCCGCTACCAGCCACGACAAGGCGAATAGCGCCCACAGAAAAATAATTGCAAAGCCCGGTCGCATGTCCGCCCCGCTGCCAGACGTCGATAAGACGCCAGCCAACTCCCCGGAACTGAAACGCTTGAGGGCGGTCGATCCGTCTTTTTTTGGGGAATCGCGCGAAGGCATTTCCCGCGGCGATTTACTCGAGCTGCTCGACGTCGCGCAGCGTCGGAAAAAGTCTCATCCAGATAAGCGCGACAAGAATCGTCCCGATGCCGCCGAGCACGGCCGCAGGCATCGCCCCCAGAAGCGCCGCCACCATGCCGCTCTCGAATTCGCCGAGCTGATTCGAGGCGTTGATGAAGAGATAGTTCACTGCCCCGACGCGTCCACGTAGGGCGTCGGGGGTCGCGAGCTGCACCAACGAGATGCGTATGACGACGCTGATCGTGTCGGCAGCACCAGCGATGCCGAGCGCCACAAGCGACAGCAGCACCGAACGCGAGAGGGCGAAAACGACGGTCGCCACGCCGAAGACAATGACGGCTTGAAACATCCGCATCCCGACACGGCGGCTGATCGGGTAATGGGCAAGATGGGCCGTCATCAATAATGCGCCCGCAGCAGGCGCGGCACGAAGCACGCCAAGGCCCCACGGTCCGGTATGAAGTATGTCGCGGGCATAGATCGGCAACAGCGCTGTCGCACCACCAAGCAGCACGGCAAAAAGATCGAGCGATATGGTCCCGAGAATGGCCGGATTGCTGCGAACGAACTTCACGCCGGCAAATAGCGATTCGAACGTCGGCGGCTCTTTCCCGGACTCGACACCGCTCACTTTAATCGCGCCGTTCATCGCCGCCGCGAGGAGCCAGAACACGGCCATCATGGCGAACGGAAGGGCTGGCGAAACAGCATACGCCAATCCCCCGACCGCAGGCCCGCTGATCATCGCCACTTGAAAAGCGCCGGTTGCGAGCGCTGTGGCGCGCTGCAGCATTCCTTCCGGCGCAACATTCGGCAACAACGCCGCTTCAGCCGGGCTCTCGAATGCGCTGGCGATACCGAGCACGCCCACGGCGACAAAGATCTGGTGCACGCTCAGCCAGCCGCCGAACGTTCCCCAAGCCAGGAAGCCGCCAGTCAGCCCCTCGACGACCTGGCAAGCCAGCACGACATGTTGCCGCGTATAGCGATCCGCTGCGTGACCGGCGATGAAAACCAGAACCGCCATTGGCAGAAACTGGATGAGCCCGATCATGCCGAGATCGAAAGCGCTGCCCGTCAACGCATAGACGTGCCAGCCCACGGCAACGACAGACACTTGAGCTGAAAACTCAGTGAATGTGCGAGCGCCGAGATAGAGAACGAAAGGACGGTGACTGAGAAGGTTCGCGGGTGCCGATTTCATAAACGAGCGGGAGGACATGAACGAGCGGGAGGACATGCGCTGATAAAGCACACTCTGACGCAGAAGAACTATGTGGAGTTTGCATAAAACTCACGGGCTTCATTTTACAAAGTAATTTGGCAACGGAACTGAATCAATGCAAAGTGAATTTTCTATCGAGGGGAGCCACGTTCGCCATGCCGGCGTTAAAGGCAATGTGATAATTCCAAGGAGACGGATATGAAGAAGGTCGCGATTCTCGCGGTGGCTACGCTTGCTCTTTCGGCAGGCTCGGCGTTCGCGGTGAGTCAAGCGGTGAAGGACGCATGCAGCGCCGACTATGTCGCTTATTGCGGCAAGTTCAAGGTTGGCACGGCGGCGCTGAAATCTTGCATGCGCGAACATCGCCACCAGTTGGCCGCCGATTGCGTCAAGGCTCTCGGCCATTCGAGCGAAGTCACGGCAGAAGACATCGCCCAGTACAAGCGAGAATCAAAAAAATAGGTAATAGGCGCCCTTCGGGGCGCCTATTTCGTTTCGCCTACCTCGTCTCCTTTGCGGCGATCAACGCGAGGATCGCCGCAAACGCCTGATCGGCATCGAGATTGGTAGTGTCGAGGTGGAGCGCATCCGCGGCTGCTTCAAGCGGCGCAATGCTCCGGCCGCTGTCACGCGCATCGCGGCGGCGCAGATCTTCAAGCACGGTTTCATAGGGAATGGCCTCGCCACGGCCCTGATGCTCGAGGTAGCGGCGATAAGCACGCGCTTCGTCCGACGCTGTTACAAAAATCTTGATGTGGGCGTCGGGGCAAACGACGGTCCCAATGTCCCGGCCATCCAGGATCGCACCCCGCGCTCCGTTTCGCGCAAAGCCGCGCTGATAATCAAGCAAGGCTGCACGAACAGCCGGGATCTTGGCAACGATCGAAGCCTTGTCGCCCGCAAGCGGTCCGCGCAGGCCCGGATCGCCCAGGGTTTGCGCGTCGATCGACTTTGCCGCCACGACCGCAGCACCCGCATCTTCGAGCTGCCCGCCCCGCGCCTCCACGTCACGGGCAACCGCCCGATAAAGAAGCCCCGTGTCGAGGTAAGGCACGCCGAGGTGCTCCGCCAGCCGCTTCGCGACCGTGCCCTTGCCCGATGCCGCGGGACCGTCGATCGCGATGATCAATCGAGAGCTCATCGGTCCGGCGCCTCTTCATAGCGAGCGCCGAGCATCTCCATGAGTCCGCGAAATTCCGGAAAGCTTGTCGCGATCATCGCCGTATCGTCGACAGCAATTGTCTTTTCGCTCGCGAGGCCCGCGGTCAAGAACGCCATCGCGATTCGATGATCGAGATGCGTTGCGACGCAGCCGCCACCCCTCATCCGCTGCTCCCCTTCGACGATCAAGCTGTCGCCGTCGATACGCGCCCTGACGCCGTTGGCTTCGAGCCCTGTCGCGGTCGCCTGCAATCGATCGCTTTCCTTGACCTTGAGTTCCGCGAGCCCGTCCATCTGCGTCGTGCCTTTCGCGAACGCAGAAATCGCCGCAAGCACCGGATATTCGTCGATCATCGACGGCGCACGCTCGGCCGGTACACGAACACCTTTCAACTCTGACGCACGTACCCGAATATCGGCAATAGGCTCGCCACCCTCTTCGCGTTCGTTCAACAACGCGACGTCGCCACCCATTTCTTGCAGCGTCGTATAAAGCCCCGTTCGGGTTGGATTGACGAGCACGCCTTCGATCGTCACGTCAGACCCTGGGACGATCAGCGCGGCCGCCACGAGGAATGCCGCCGAAGATGGATCGCCCGGAACCAGAATGTCGCGCCCCGAAAGTTCGGCATCACCGCGGACCGTAATGTGCCGCTCACCGTCTTTCTCGACCACGCGGACATCGGCCCCGAAATGGCGAAGCATGCGCTCGGTGTGATCGCGCGTCGCCTCATGCTCGATGACGGTTGTCTCACCAGCGGCGTGAAGACCGGCCAGCAGAACGGCGCTTTTCACCTGCGCCGACGGCACCGGTAGCGGATAGATGATCGGAATGAGTTCGCTGGTTCCGCGCAGCGTCAACGGCAGCGTCTCTTTGCCCGGCTCGAGAACCTGCAGCCCCATTTGCATCAGCGGTCCCAGGACGCGGCGCATCGGACGTCGCGATAACGACGCATCGCCGGTCATCTGAACGGTAATCGGATGCCCAGCGATGACGCCCATCATCAGCCGCGCCCCGGTTCCGGAATTGCCGAAATCGAGCGGCTCCGCCGGTTGCCGCAGGCCCCCCGGTCCGCGACCTTTGACTTCCCAGACGTCGCCGCGTTTTTCGGTGGGCGCGCCGAGAGCGGAGACGGCTCTGGCCGTATTGACGACGTCCTCTGCTTCGAGAAGGCCACGAATACGAGTGGTACCAGTCGCCAACGCCCCGAAAATCAGGGCCCTGTGGGAAATCGATTTATCGCCGGGGAGCCGAACACGGCCGCGCAAGGAGGACGCGCGCATCACGGAAAGGGGCTTCGCAGTCAAGGCTTTCAAGATCGAAAATCCAGGCTAAAGGAGAACCGGCGCATTGATCCGGCGCGTGAATTGCCGGCGATATGGGCCTGCACCGCAACGCCCTGTCAACGCTACAGTCGCGGCAGGGTCAAGGTGTCCTTGACGCACGCAGGATGATCTCCACCTTTTCATTTTGACAGCCCGCATCGGCTATGGCAGACGGGCTCCCTCAATTCCTAAGTTCGAGGCCCACTATGGCGACCAAGCAAGCGCGCGGGACGAAGCGTACCTGCCAGAGCTGCGACGAGCGGTTCTACGATCTCGACCACGACCCGATCATCTGCCCCTTCTGCGGCACCAAATACGTGATCGCCTCGTCGCCCGCCGCACTGGCCGCGCTCCAGGCTGAGCAGCGCGACCTTGCGGCCAAGAAGGCGAAGAAGCCGGTTCCGTCGGATGACGAAGGCGAATTGCCGGCAGTCGAAGGCGAGGAAGCTCTGGCCGACGTCGAAACCGACGATACGGGCGGCGCCGATGACGATGAAACCTTCCTCGAGGAAGAAGAGGAAGAGGGCGGCGATGTATCCAACATCATCGGCGGCCCGGCGGGCGAAGGCGACGAAGAGCCCTAACCCAAACAAACGTTCTTGATGTTTCCGCCTGAACGACTTATCAGGCGGGTTCTGCGCGGCGAATGATATAGAGTTGCCGCGTTCCCGATGGATTGGGGCCATAGCTCAGCTGGGAGAGCGCTTGCATGGCATGCAAGAGGTCAGCGGTTCGATCCCGCTTGGCTCCACCAACCTCCGCTCCGGAGGTTTTGCGCACTCGCATTGCGAGATGAGCCGTAAAGACGGCTCTTATTTTCAAAAATCCGAAACGGCTGACCTGCCCGGGCTTTTTCGATAGTCTTTTCCGCGACCGATTTGCGCAGCCTATCTGCGCCGAAAAAATCTTGGGAGCCGAGGGAGCAGAACCGATGACGGACATCCGCGCCAAGATCGCCTGGACAGGTGTCGCAATCCTGGGCGCCATATCCCTCGGCATCGTCGCCCTCTCGCGTGGCGAGACGATCAACGCCGTCTGGCTCGTCCTCGCGGCGATCTGCTCATATCTGATCGCATACCGCTTCTACGCATTGTTCATTGCCGAGCGCGTTCTACGTCTCGATCCAAACCGTCCAACACCGGCGCAGCGCTTCAATGACGGGCTCGACTACTGCCCAACCGACCGCACCGTCCTCTTCGGCCACCACTTCGCGGCCATCGCTGGTGCTGGCCCGCTCGTCGGACCGGTGCTGGCAGCGCAGATGGGCTATCTGCCGGGAACGCTCTGGCTGATCGTCGGAGTCGTCTTCGCCGGCGCCGTGCAGGATTTCATCGTGCTTTGGGCTTCGACACGCCGCGACGGCCGCTCGATGGGCGATATGATCCGCGCCGAACTTGGCGAGCTTGCGGGCACCGTCGCGATGATCGGCGTGCTTCTGATCATGGTCATTCTGCTGGCCGTACTGGCCCTCGTCGTCGTCAAGGCGCTGAAGCAAAGCCCCTGGGCGACCTTCACGGTGATGATGACGATCCCAATCGGCCTCCTGATGGGCGTCTACGGCCGTTACATCCGCCCCGGCCGGATCGGTGA
>DASZVX010000047.1:0-42028 GCA_035547255.1 Hyphomicrobium sp. | reverse complement strand
GGCGCCTGCGGCGGGCTCTCGGCAGCCTGTTGTTGAGGTTCGGACGGCGCGGCTGGCGGAATGACGTCGCTGCCGGCGGCGGGTGAAGACTCCGGCGTGGCCGGGGGTGCCTCGGCAGGCTGGGCAGCATCTGTTTGCGGCGGCGTGGCAGCGTCGGCGACCTTGTTTTCTTCGGGTGCCGCGACGACAGGCGGCTGATCGGTACTCGCCGAATCCGATGTTCCGGAGACGATCCCCATCAGTGGGCCACGGTAGGTCGCGAGTGCAAACGCGCCGCCGCCGACCACGGTCAGTGCAACGCCTGCGATCGCAAGACGCTTGATGAGATTGCTGCGCGAGGATCGAGACTCGCCGCCTTCAAAATCCGAACGGGCGGCGTAGGGCGCAGGTGCCGTCGATTGAGCGACATAGGTTTGCGCTGGAGCCGGGCGCTGAGGTTGCGGCGCCGTCGAGGGTTGCTCGCCGCCCTCTTGAAATGCCGCCGGGAAAACAGCTGGAGCGGCTTGCCACTCGGACATGCCGGGGCGCCAGATGAGATCGGTTTGACGAAGATAATCGTGCGCGATGAATGTGCGCAGCTCAACATCGGTCAGGGGACCGTGCTGTTTGCCATCCCGTGCAATATACCACTGAATGTCTTCGGCTTGTCCGGTCATGCTCGCTTCTTCGCATACGCGGGCCTCGAGCCCCGATCCCAGGCCGAGCGTCGTTCCCCGGCCACACTGTTCACAGGCAGTTGCGCGCGTCAATCAGGCGATTATACGGTGAACCCGCCCAATTTCGTGCGACGTGCAACCGACTGCTTCAACTCGACCGCCGCCGCGCGCTTGCCGCTGTGAACCCCCACAGCTATAAGCCCGCCCAACTCTCAGGAAACCGCAAAGCGAGGCAGACTTATGGCCGTTGAACGCACGTTCTCTATTATTAAGCCGGACGCAACGCGCCGCAATCTGACCGGCAAGATCAATGCCGTGATCGAAGCCGCCGACTTGCGTATCGTAGCTCAGAAGCGCGTGCGCTGGACCCGTGCGCAGGCCGAGAAATTCTATGAAGAGCACAAGGCGCGGCCATTTTACGGCGAACTCGTGGATTTTATGACGTCCGGGCCTATCGTTTTGCAGGTTCTCGAAGGCGAAAACGCGATCGCGAAGTACCGCG
Organism: Hyphomicrobium sp.; assembly: GCA_035547255.1. GTDB lineage: Bacteria > Pseudomonadota > Alphaproteobacteria > Rhizobiales > Hyphomicrobiaceae > Hyphomicrobium_B. Next base: position 40,870 of record DASZVX010000047.1, on the reverse strand, counting down.
AGGTTATGGGCGCTACCGATCCCAAGGAAGCCGCCGAGGGAACGGTTCGCAAGCTTTTTGCGGAATCGAAGGGTGCGAACTCGACCCATGGGTCGGACAGCCCTGCGGCAGCGGATCGCGAAATCTCGTTGAACTTCCGCCTCGACGAAATCGTCGGCTAATCGGTTCAGATGCAAACGTGCGGGCGGCGCTGAACAAAGTGCCGCCCCAGACTTTCGATGCCCAGATCTCCGATGCGATGAGCGAGCGATGATTTCCGCCGCCTACGTTCAAACGATGGCCCGGTACAACACGTGGCAAAATCGGAGTGTCTACGACGCTGCGGCGAAGCTCAGCGATGCACAGCGCAAGGAAAATCGAGGCGCGCTCTTCGGGTCGATCCATGCCACGCTGAATCACATTCTGTGGGCGGATCAGATGTGGCTGATGCGCTTCGGCGCCGCTCCTCAGCCGGCGGCGCGCACGATACCGGAGGGGCTGACGCAATTTGAGGAGTGGGACGCGCTAGTCCGCGAGCGCCAACGCTTCGACGCCCATATCCAAGACTGGGCCGATGGGCTCGATGCTTCAGCGCTCTCGGGCGACCTGACGTGGTTTTCAGGGAGTGCTGGGCGCGAGGTGACTGCATCGAGGGCGTTGCTCGTCACCCATCTCTTCAATCATCAGGCGCATCATCGAGGTCAGGTGAACGCGCTGCTGACGGGTTTCGGCATCAATCCAGGCGTAACCGATCTTCCGTTCGGCCCGGCCGACTGACAACGGAACTCTTCTGTCGAATGGCAGAGGCAGAGATTTTTTCTGAAGTCGATCGCCACAAGGGCCGCCGGTGCGCTGCACGTCGGTCGGCCCTCGGGCGCTTCATCCAGCTCTCCACGGGGTGGGGGAGGTTTTACGCACCTCGACAAGCTGGACGGTAACCCGGCGCTTAGGCGGCCGCGACCCAACTGCCCGCGACAAACCCGAAGGCTACCGCGTCTGGATTGCGGCGTGCAGTTTCAATCAGTTTTTCTGGCGCTTCGACCTCAAGGGAGTTCGAGAACTTGCCCTTGGACTTCGTTCTGCGCGATCTGGCACCCGTCAGCAAAAACACGGGTTTACCGAGAACTGTGGTTTTCACGGACTCCATGACGGGGGGTCTCCTGGAGTTGGAACAAACGCAACAGGTATTTACAAGTCGAGTGACACTCGGAATCCCTTGATAAATCTCTAACGTGCCGTGACTATGACAGTATTAACCGATGCTGGATACCCGCCCCTCTCGCACCTGCGAGCCCTCTACAACGCTGTTTGAGTTTCTCCGAGCATTTCATGGAGCATCGGGGGATGACGCGGTGCGGAATAAGCTGTGGATAACGCCCCGAGCGCCCGTGTGCGCACGGTGTCACGAGCCATCACATTCTAGTGATCAACCAGCAAGATCGGAGGAAGACGGCCAATCCGACGATGTTTGGCGGATTGGCTCTGGTTTCGTGCAGATCAGCTCAGCTCTCTGATCCGGAACGGCAATCCGCCCTTTGGCGTCAACGTCACCGTTGCATTGAGCCGCGCCGGATCGTTTCCGACGTATTCGGGCCGGAACCTGCGCAGCAGCAGCGACAGCGCCAGCGTGTTCTCGACTTGGCTCATCGCGCCGCCGATGCAAGAGCGCTTGCCGCCACCGAACGGGATATAGCTGTACTTGACGTGCTTTTTGGCGTTGCCCGCCATCCAGCGCTCGGGCTGGAACGACTCCGGCTCAGGCCAGAATTTCGGGTTGTGATGCGCGGCATAAGCGAAGAGCGTAACCCGATCGCCCGGATTGATTTTGACGCCTCCGATCTCGTCCTCGCCGACCGCAACGCGGATCAGACCCCAGATGGGCGGATAGATCCGCATCGTTTCCTGGATGACGGCGCGCGTATATGCGAGACCTGAATAATCGGCGGCAGTCGGCTCGCGGTCGCCATAGACCTCTTGCCCTTCCCGGCGGATGCGCTCGACGGCTTCCGGCCGGCGCGACGTTTCGTAGAGCGCCCAGGCAAGCGTGAGGGCCGTCGTCTCGGTCCCGGCCCAGAGATATTGCTTGAGCTCGTCGATCGCCTGCGCCTGATTGAATTCCGGAATCGCGGGATCGTCGACTGCGGCCTGGATCATCTTCAAGAGCGTGCGCTCGCGCTCCTCGCGCGGATCGGACGCAATGACGGCCGGAGGCACGCTTCCCCAAACCTGCATCGCTTTCGCAGCGTTCTCTTCCGTCATCTCGAAGACCTCACCAGCCTGCTTGCGCAGGCGAATGTCGCGATGGTTCATGACGTCGGTGTAGGTCTTCACGCACTTGAACACGACGTGCGGATTGAACGGCATATCGCGGTCGAACAACGCCTTGCAGATCATGTCCGCGGCGAGCGTCCACGTCTGCTCGACCATCTCGACCGTATCGCCGCTTTTCGCGAGGTCGGCCCAAAGCGCCATCTTGGACTCGATCGCCTTCAGGAAGTACGGGATGTACTCGGCGAACATATCGGGATGGAACGCCGGCTGCTGCGGCATACGAATCTTCTGCCAGAGCACGCCGTCGTTCGTGATCATGGATTTGCCAAAGATCGGCTTTAGACCATCGAAATATTTGACGTAGTTGTCGACCTTCGTAACAAGCACATGCTTGAAGTACTCGGGCTCTGAAATGAGAACAACGCGCTGGTGCGCCATGTTTACCGGGAGAACCGGTCCGTAGCGATCCATCATCTGCATGAGGATGCGCATAGGGTTTTCTGGATCGCCCCGCAGCAGCGGCGTGAGCTTGAACCAGATACTCGACTCCTCGCCAAGCCCGATGGTGTGGCTGGGTGTCGTTTCCATTTTTATGCCTCCATTTCGGAGCAGCGAACCCGTGCCTTGGAGCGCTGCCGTCAGGCGCGTTCTAACAACCAGCTAAACTCGGGTCGGTACTTCAATTTCCCGGATATCCCTCTCCGGACAACCAGAAAATACCACGCTTCGGGGGGGAGCTGTCCATGCGACGGCCAGTGCAAGGTAAGCAGAAAGTAGTTTTCCACCTCAAAGGCTTGGTGAATAAATCGGAGAACTCGAATTAATATCTTGAGATATAACAATTTTTTCGCCGTCGCGGCGAATACGCCCAGAGGCGACGAGCTTTAACCCTGCTGGATAAAGCCGGTGTTCTGCGGCAAGGACGCGCGCGGCGAGTGTGTCCGGATCGTCACCACTCAGAACCGGAACGGCGGCTTGGCCGATGATCGGCCCATCGTCCATCTCCGCTCGGACAAAGTGGACGGTACAACCCGTAATCCTCACACCGGCGGCTAAAACTCGTTCGTGGGTATGCAACCCTTTGAAGCTCGGCAAGAGCGACGGATGAATATTGATCATCCGGTCTCGCCATCGCTCGACGAAAGCCGGAGTCATCAACCGCATGAAACCCGCGAGCGCGACGAGTTCGGTTCCAGCCGCCTTGAGCGCCTCCTGCAAGGCATCCTCGAACGCCTCCCGCGTCGCATAGCGCTTGTGGTCGATCGCCAACGTCGGAAGTCCACGAGCGTTTGCCCACTCGAGGCCGGGCGCGTCCGGTCGATTGGATGCGATGAGCACGATTTCGGCGGGATAATCGTCGGCCCGCGCCGCGTCGACGAGCGCTTGCATGTTCGATCCACGGCCCGAGATTAGAATGGCGGTGCGAGTTTTCCTGAGTGTCATGGATGCGGCTTAGCACACCCGATATCGAAAGAGCGAGGCAGGACTGTAAGCTCTAACCTACGGGCTTCGGGCTCTGTTTGATCTGGGGCGATTTACCTTTGGCCTTAACCGAACGTCCCGCGGGTCTTGCAGAGCCACGCGCGCGATAAATGTTGTCGACGAAAATTTTGGCGACGCTCGACCAATCGTGTTTCATCGCTTCGGCACGAACCTGAGCCGGATCGAGTTCTAGCGCCTGCAGGGCAGCGGCTCGAAGATCATCGGACAATATACCAGTGATGCCTGGCGTCACGATATCGATCGGTCCCATCACGGGATACGCTGCGATCGGCACGCCCGACGCCATGGCCTCGAGCAGGACGAGACCGAAGGTATCGGTCCGGCTTGGAAAGACGAAAACGTCCGCGGCCGAATATTCGACTGCCAACGCGTCTCCGGTCTTTGCGCCTTCAAAATCGACGTTTGGAAATTGCGTGCGCAACAAAGGCAGGAGCGGGCCGTCACCGACGACGACTTTTCTTCCCGGCAAATCGAGGTTGAGGAACGCTTCGATATTCTTTTCGCGCGAGACGCGTCCGACATAGAGAAACGTCGGCTCTCCCGTCTCGCCCGCAGACAGTGGACGAAACAGCGTGGTGTCAACACCACGACTCCAAAGCATCAGGCGCTCGAAGCCGCGTCGCTCGAGTTCGGTTTTGAGCGATGGTGTTGCGACGAACGTTCCGATGCCGCGGTTATGAAAGCGTCGTTGAACGCGATAGCTGATGGAAGCGGGCAAGCCGATGTATGTTTCGAGATACTCGGGAAAGCGCGTGTGGAAGGACGTCGTGAAGCGAACGCCATGGCGCAGGCAGATCGCGCGCGTCGCCCAGCCGATCGGCCCTTCCGTCGCGATATGAATGTGCTCGATGCCGCGTCGCAGAACGTGCTCGGAGATCAGTGCCATGTTGGGCAGCGCCAGCCGGATTTCGCGATATCCGGGGCAGGGCAGCGTCCAGAAATTCAATGGAGAGAGGATGGTAACCTCGTGGCCCGCCGCTTCAAGGCCGCTCCGCAGGTGTTCATACGTCCGGACGACGCCGTTGATCTGCGGCCGCCAAGCGTCGGTGGCGATCAGGATGCGCATCGTTCGGCTCCACCGCAGGATGTAATGCGCACGGAGTCTGTATTCGGAGCGGACTGAAGCCAACCCGGCTCCTGGCCAAGCACCCTGCATAAGGGTCGATCGGATTGGCGGCTCGTCAGCAAGGGCGGTTCCGAATCTCTATTCGAACACCCTTGCTTGTGGCCCTCGCCTTTTTCGTTTGTATGACAGCCACGGCGGAAAGCCTTGTCCGCCGCAGTCTTGGCGGGACCGGTTAACCCCGAAAGGCAGCGGAGTCTGTATCCATGCCGGGGAGTCTTCGCCACGTCATATAGGAGCGAATGTCCGTCAGCTGGCCGTCGGCAAGCCGGGCCATCGGCGGCGCGTCGTCATCATTGTGAACGATTTGAGCCGTGATCCATCGGTCTGCAAAATCAGGCGTTGAATCGTCGATCGCCAAGCGGGATACGCGGTACTTGATCTCGATAAGCTCTCCGACCATGAGATCTGAAGTCTGTGCAGTCATCTGAAACCTCCGGGGGAAGGTTGCTTCGACGCGAAAACTACGCGAGAAATTTTTCATTTCGGTGGCAGGCAAGAGGCACGCATTCGAAGCGCCGCCCGTAAATGCGGGCTCTGTCGGGCTTGCGGCAATGTGGAGCAATCATCGATTTTTTTGTTGACTCGGCTGCTGTTCGATAGCTCCGCAAAGCAATCGGCGCAGCTGTCGTGGCGCGCACGAAATCTGGCACGGAGTACGAGATGACTGGTTGGAGATCGGGCGCGCTCGCGATTGCACTGCTGGCACTTTCGATGCCTGCATCTGCCAATCAGAATGTCATTCAACTTTCACGCGATCCCGCGAACTGGGCCATTCAATCCGGCGACTACGCCGGCACGCGATATTCTGAGCTCGATCAAATTACGACGGCCAACGTCGGCGATCTCAAGGTCGCGTGGACATTCTCGACGGGCGTACTCCGGGGCCACGAGGGCGGCCCGCTTGTGATCGGCAATGTCATGTACGTTCACACGCCCTTTCCGAACACTGTCATGGCGCTCGATCTCAATGACGAGCAGAGGATCATCTGGAAGTACGAGCCGAAGCAGGACGCATCCGTCATCTCGGTGATGTGCTGCGATACGGTCAACCGCGGCGTCCAATACGCCGAAGGCAAAATTCTGCTGCACACCGCCGACACATCGCTCATCGCCCTCGACGCGAAGACCGGCAAGGAATTGTGGAAGGTCGTTGACGGCGATCCGAAACTCGGCGCGACCGGAACCGGCGCCCCGCTTATCGTGAAGGACAAAGTCATTGTTGGCGTATCCGGCGGCGAGTTCGGCGTGCGCGGCTATCTCACGGCCTACGATCTGAATTCCGGCAACAGGGTTTGGCGCGCCTATTCGATGGGGCCCGACTCCGACATTCTCGTCGATGCCGAGAAGACCACATCGCTCGGCAAGCCGATCGGCGAGAATTCTTCGCTCAACACCTGGAACGGCGATCAATGGAAGATCGGGGGCGGCCCGACATGGGGCTACATGGCCTACGATCCCGAATTCAACCTGATCTACTACGGCACCGGCAATCCTTCGACGTGGAATCCGGTGCAGCGTTCGGGGCCTGACGGCAAGCCGATCGATCAGAAATGGGCGATGACGATGTTTGCTCGCGACGTCGACACGGGTATCGCGAAATGGGTCTATCAGATAACGCCGTTCGACCAATGGGACTATGACGGCATCAATGAGCCGATCCTTGCTGACCTCGAAGTCAATGGCGTGGCGCTCAAGACCGTCACGCATTTTGACCGCAACGGATTCGGCTACACCTGGGACCGCGTGACGGGCGATCTTCTTGTTGCGGAAAAATTCGATCCCGAGGTCAACTGGTCGTCCGGTATCGACATGGACAAGTCGAGCCCGACGTATGGCCGGCCGAAGCTCGTCGAAAAATATGAGCCCTTCAGGACAGGCGTCGACGATGTCACTAAGGGCATTTGTCCGTCGTCGCTCGGCGCTAAGAACCAGCAGCCTGCGTCCTATTCGAAGTTGACCGGCTTGTTCTACGTGCCGACCAACCACCTGTGCATGGATTACGAGCCGTTCAAGGTCAGGTATACCGCGGGGCAGCCCTACGTGGGCGCGACGCTGACAATGTATCCTGCGCCCGATACATCTGACCTCGGCAATTTCATCGCCTGGGACGGTGCGAAAGGTAAAATCGTCTGGTCGAAGCCCGAGCGCTTCTCAGTCTGGTCGGGCCCGCTGACGACCGCGGGCGGATTGGCCTTCTATGGTACGCTCGAAGGTTATTTCAAAGCCGTCGATCAGAAGGACGGCAAGGAGCTGTTCAAGTTCAAGACGCCATCCGGTATCGTCGGCAATCCCATGACATACATGCACGGCGGCAAGCAGTACGTAGCGGTTTACTCGGGTGTTGGAGGTTGGGCGGGTATAGGCCTCGCAGCCGGCTTGAAGGACCCAGAGGATGGCTCGGGTGCTGTCGGAGGATTTGCGAGCCTCTCGTCATATACGAGCACCGGTGGCTCGCTCACCGTATTCTCGCTGCCCTAGCGCGAAGTAACTTAAGTTCGAGCAGCGGTCAGCCGGGTCTCACCCTCAGCCGAACCGCAGCTTCCCGTCGTACTTCACGGCCCAGGCTTCGCCCTTGCCTTTGGCATCCGACTTTTCTCCCGTCGGCGGAATGATGTCGCCGATGACGACGGGCTCTTCACCGGCCGATTTGAGTGCCGCGATGACCTCATCTGCGCGCGCTTTGGCGGCAACGACCACCATGCCGACGCCGCAGTTGAACGTGCGCAGCAATTCCGCGTCGCTGAGATGCCCTTCTTTCGCAAGCCAGCCGAAGACGCCCGGCGCTTCGAACGTCGAAAGATCGACGCGTGCGGCCGCATTCTTCGGCATCACGCGCGGCAGATTTTCGGATAACCCGCCGCCCGTGATGTGAGACAGAGCTTTGATCGCGCCATCGGAGCCCGATCCGCCTGTCTCGCGGATCGCTTGGAGGAGCGGTTTGACGTAGATGCGCGTCGGCGTCAGCAGCGCTTCGGCGAGAGTTTGGCCACCTGCGAACGGCGCCGCGGCGCTCCAGTCGAGCTTGGCGCGTTCGACGAGCTTGCGGACGAGACTGTAGCCGTTGGAATGAACGCCGGACGACGTGAGGCCGATCAGAACGTCACCCACCGCAATATCGGCGCGCGGCAGGATTTCGCCGCGCTCGACCGCTCCGACTGCGAAGCCCGCGAGATCGTAATCGCCCGCCTTATACATGCCCGGCATCTCGGCGGTTTCGCCGCCGATCAGCGCGCAGCCAGCTTGCTTGCAACCGTCGGCAATTCCCGCAATGACGTCGCGCGCCACGTGCGTGTCGAGCTTTCCGACCGCGAAGTAGTCGAGGAAGAACAGCGGCTCCGCGCCCTGCACGACGAGGTCGTTGACGCACATCGCGACGAGATCGATGCCGATCGTCGAATGCTGTCCGCTATCGATGGCGATCTTGAGCTTGGTCCCGACACCGTCGTTGGCGGCAACCAAAATCGGATCGCGGAAGCCTGCGCGCTTCAAATCGAAAAGGCCGCCGAACCCTCCGAGGTCAACGTCGGCGCCAGACCGGCTCGTGGCTTTGGCGAGCGGCTTGATCGCGGCGACAAGCGCGTTCCCGGCATCGATGTCGACACCGGCATCTGCGTAGGTCATCGGTTTCTGCGGTTTATCTGTGGGCGACGACATCGATCCTCGTGAGATGAGCGCGCGAGACGAAGGTCTCTGCATCTTTGTGGGGGAAGGGGAAGCAACTTGCGGTTAAACTCACTTTTGCCCCATTGCCAACCCGTCATAGGGGTCGTAGCAGCCCTGACGAGTGAGGGCAACGAAGCCCCTGAGGGCTGTGATCATTCGAACCGGGATCTACTACACGTCGGAGGGGAATGCCGTGCGCACCGGTCGCTACTTGGCAATTGCTTTAACTTTCTGGGCAATCGCCTTTGCGCTGACTGGCGGACCGATCCTGGCGGCTGGCTCCGATGCCGCGTACACGGTCGCCAATTATCCGGTTGAAGCGACCGCGAATAACGCTGTGGCCGCCAAGCAGCAGGCGCTGGCGGACGGCCAGCAGTCGTCTTTTCGCTCGCTCCTGAAGCGCATCGTGCCGGTGACCGCCTACAAGCAACTCACGCGAATTTCGGATGTGAAGGCCGCCAATCTCATATCTGGCGTTACCGTGCGTTCGGAGCGCAACTCGGCGACAGCCTACATCGCGAGCCTCGATTTCGCGTTTCAGCCGGACGGCGTGCGCTCGGTCCTGTCGCGCCAGGGTATTCCGTTTGTCGACGAACAGGCCGCGCCGGTAACGGTCGTGACGGCATCGCTGCAAGGCAATCCGGCGACGGCAACCAACGACACGGGGGTCTGGCGTCGCGCATGGACGGGGCTCGACCTCGATCACACGATTACGCCTGTCAAGATTGCCGATCTGAAGCCGGACATCCATTCCGATACGGTTACGAGCCTTCTTGCCGGAGACGACGCCGGACTACGGGCGCTGAACGATGCCTACGGAACGAAGCTCATCATCATGGCCGTCGCGGAGCCCGACCTGGCAGCAAAAAGGCTGACGGTGACACTTGCGGGCCGCGATACGGTGGGCACGATCCTGTTGAAGCGCACCTATCGAATTTCGGATGGCGACCTGGATTACGCTTCCCAACTCGCAGCCGTCGTGGCGCTCGGTGTGCTCGAAGGCCGTTGGAAGGCGGTGAAGTCCGGAGGAGCCCGCCAGGTCGCGGGCGACGTGCCGGTCTGGGAAGCATCGACCGGGGGCTCCGGAGAGGACGTGACCTTCGTAGCCCAGTTCTCCGGTCCCGACCAATGGGATCAGATTCGCACGCAATTGCTCGATACGCCGGGTGTCGATGCCCTCAACATCCTGTCCGTGACAGACCACGACGCCAACGTGACCTTGAAGTTCGCCGGTGGAGTTCGCGGTCTTGCGAACATGCTGGGAGGGCGCGGCCTCAGATTCGTAAACACCGAGACGGGCTGGGTCCTTAGACCAAGTTATTGATATTAAGACTTATACTCTCTCTGCTGGGTCGAAAAAGCCTCGCGTACGGTGCGTTTTTGCATCACGCGGGCGGATGTGCTCGACGAGACGAACCCCGAGAGGCTAGGTAGGACTCGCGCGCTCCTGAACGAGGCGCGCACCCCTACGCGGGGCGGCCCCGAGCACAGGATCAATTTCGGTGTGAGCATTCCCAATCTTATTACGCTTGGTCGGGTGATCCTTGTGCCTGTCGTCTTCTGGTTGCTGCTTACGGGAGAGCTGCAGCCGGCGTTTCTGGTGTTTGTAATCGCTGGGATCTCCGATGCGGTAGACGGGTTTTTGGCCAAGCGTTTCGGTTGGGAAACCGAGCTTGGAGCTTACCTCGACCCGCTCGCGGACAAGCTGCTGATCGTTTGCATTTTCATTGCTCTTGGCGTCACGGCAGGGCTGCCATCTTGGCTCGTAATTCTTGTTGTCTCGCGCGACGTTCTGATCGTTATTGCCGTTGTTCTGTCATGGCTGCTCGATCATCCGACACCGATGAGGCCTCTGGCCGTCAGCAAGATGAATACACTCGTGCAGATCGTCCTTGCCGGCACTGTGCTGGCGGACGAAGCATTTATTTTGAATCTCAAGGGGCCGGTTCAGCTGTTGATCCTGCTGACGGCTGGAACGACCGTTGCTTCGCTCGCAGCCTACCTGCGGATTTGGCTGCGCCACATGACTTATTCTGAATCGGCGGGTCCCAAGACCTAGTACCTCGGCTCATACTGTTGTTCGCGCCGCCCGTTGGGAGGAGATAGAAGGCCATGCAGATCGAGCGGCATGCCCTGTTCTGGATCGTGACCGCCGTTGTGTTTGCCTATCTCGCACAGCTGCTCGCGCCGGTCCTGTTGCCGTTCGTGATCGGCCTCGTACTCGCCTACTTCTTCAACCCCGTCGTTGACGCCCTGCGCCGCATCGGGCTTCCGCGCTGGGCGTCGTCCATCCTGCTCCTCGGTCTGGTCGCGTTTTTGATCATCCTCGCCCTGGTCTTCCTCGTTCCGATTCTCGTGCAGCAGGCAGCTGGGCTTGTCGAAGCGGCTCCCCGGCAGATTGATCGGATCAAGGTGATGATCGAGGCGAGCGCCCGCGATTATCTTGGGCCGCGCTATCCGCAGGCCGAAGGCACGGTACGCTCTGCGTTGGATGCGTTTGCATCCTCGATGCCGACCCTGTTGGCCGGCGTCGCGCAAAGCATCTGGAACCAGGGCGCGGCGGCTTTCAATTTCGTCTCGTTTGTTCTGATTACACCCATCGTCTTTTTTTACACGCTGAAGGATTGGCCGAAGATCGTCGCCAACGTCGACTCCTGGCTGCCGCGCGATAACGCCGATCAACTCCGTGCAGTTGCGGTCGAAATCGACCAGCGCGTATCCGCCTTCATCCGCGGACAGGGTGCCGTATGCATCATCCTTGCATTGTTCTATGGCGTGTCGCTCAGCCTCGCTCGACTCGAGTATGGGCTGCTCGTCGGATTGTTCACCGGGCTTGCCGCATTCATTCCAGTCGTTGGCTGGTCGCTTGGCACCTTCACGGCGGTCAGCCTTGCCATCCTCCAATTCTGGCCCGAGGCCATGCCGATCCTGATCGTCGTGGCCGTCATGCTCGTCGGCCAGGCGCTCGAGTCGGCCGTTCTGTCGCCCAATATCATTGGCTCGGAGGTCGGACTGCATCCGGTCTGGCTGATTTTCGCGTTGCTGACCTTCAGCTATCTGTTCGGATTTCTGGGGCTTCTCGTCGCCGTGCCGGTTTCCGCCGCAATCGGCGTGCTCGTACGCTTCGCGCTCAAGACGTATCTTGCGTCTTCGGTCTACAAGGGCAGCGACAGCGCTGAAGCATAAAGTATCGATACTCGAAATGCCGACTACGCCGGAGCAACTCGTCTTCGAACTGCCGCATCGTGCCGCGATGGGGTTTGAGGATTTCCTCGTTTCTGAATCGAACGCGGCGGCGGTCGCGCTCATCGACCGCTGGCCGGATTGGCCAATCGGTGCGGCGATCCTCGTCGGGCCGAAAGGCAGCGGCAAGACGCACCTCGCGAACGTCTGGCAATTGCGGGCAGCGGCCGCGGCCCATAGCGCCTCTTCACTCACGCGCGACAGCGTCCCTGCCGTCGCCTCGGCCGGCGCTGTCATAATCGAGAATATTGAGACGCTTTCCGACGAAGCAGCACTATTTCATCTGCTCAATCTGGTTCGCGAGCAGCGCCTGCAGGTCCTGTTGACAAGCGACACCGCGCCGGGCGACCTTAAAATTGTGCTCCCGGATCTGCATTCGCGGCTGAAGGCTCTGCCGTTGGCGTCGATCGAGGCACCGGACGACGCTCTTCTCCGGGCGGTTCTCGTCAAACTCTTTGCCGATCGGCAGTTGAGCGTTGAACCCCATATTGTCGACTACGTTCTCGTTCGCATGGAACGCTCGATGTCCGCGGCGGAACGGTTCGTCGCGGAAGCGGATCGGCAAGCCCTCGTGCTTCAGCGCCGCGTTACCCGGACGATTGCGGCTGGCGCGCTCGATACTCTCGGATACTAGGCGATCCGGCGCTTGTTTTGCGACGGATTCGCAATTTAGATGTAAACCACACTCGGACCTTCGGCCGAATTCGGAGTGCTTCCCGACCATGGCTACGGCAAAAAGCAGAAGCGTCGCAAAGGCGGCTATCCAAGAGGTCCCGCAAGGACCCGACCGCTTCTACAATCGCGAACTGTCCTGGTTGCAATTCAACCGTCGCGTTGTCGAGGAAGCCGCCAACACGCAGCATCCGCTGCTCGAACGTCTGCGCTTTTTATCGATCGCTGCTGCGAACCTCGACGAGTTCTACATGGTTCGCGCGGCTGGTGTGTACGGCCAGGTGCGCGCCGGCATCACGACGCTGTCTCAAGACGGCATGACGCCGATGCAGCAGCTTGCGTCCATCAATAAATTCGCGGCCAAGCTCGTCGCCGAGGAGCAGGCTCTTTGGCAGGTGATAAAGGCGGAACTCGCCCAGTCCGGGATCTCGGTCTTGCAGGCCGAGGAGCTGTCCGGTTCCGAGAAGGCTTGGCTCGAGCAGCTCTTTCTATCCCGCATCTTCCCGATACTGACGCCGATCGCGGCAGATCCCGCGCATCCTTTCCCGTTTATTCCGAACAAGGCGATGACGATCGTCGTGGAACTGGTCCGGCCATCCGACAGCAAGGCCATGAACGGTCTGATCCCGATTCCGGGGCAGCTCGAACGCTTTATTCGTCTCGAAGCCAATCCCGCAAAGCCCAAGGATATTCGCTTCGTCCGTCTCGAAAGCGCCATCGGTCTTTTCATCGGCGAGCTATTCTCGGGCTTCGACATCAAAAGCCAAGGCGCGTTCCGCGTCTTGCGCGACAGCGACATCGAACTGCAGGAGGAAGCCGAGGACCTCGTCCGCTCCTACGAGAGCCAGCTGAAGCGGCGCCGTCGCGGCAACGTGATCCGCCTCGAAATCGAGGCGCGCATGCCAGAGCGCATGCAGAAATTCGTTATCGAAGAACTCGAAGTGCGCGAGGAGAGCGTCTTCGTGAAAGACGGCATCCTTGCGCTTGCGGATACGTCTCAGCTGATCATCGGCGATCGCCCCGACCTGATATTTAAGCCGTTTGCGATCCGTTTTCCCGAGCGCATTCGCGAGTTCAGCGGCGATTGCTTTGCCGCCGTGCGCAAGAAGGACATCGTAGTCCATCACCCCTACGAGAGCTTCGATGTCGTCGTTCAGTACTTGCGCCAGGCCGTCGCCGATCCGAATGTCATGGCGATTAAGTGGACGCTCTACAGGACGTCACGCGACAGCCCGATCATCCAAGCTCTGAAGGAAGCAGTCGAAGCCGGCAAGTCCGTCACCGCCGTCGTCGAGCTGAAGGCGCGTTTTGACGAGGCTGCAAACATCCGTTGGGCGCGCGATCTTGAAAGCGCCGGCGTCCATGTCGTTTATGGTTTTACGGAACTTAAGACGCACGCCAAGCTGGGATTGATCGTTCGCCGTGAAGGCAGTGAGCTGACAACCTACTGTCATATTGGCACGGGCAACTATCATCCGCAGACGGCGCGTGTTTACACCGACCTGTCGCTGTTCACGACCGATCCGATGATCGCGCGGGACATCACCCGCATATTGAATTTTGTGACAGGCTACGGTGAGCCCGTCGAGCTTGAGTGCATGGCTGCGAGCCCGCACGGCATCCGAAATCGAATTATGACACATATTGCGGAGGAAATTCGCAACGCCAAGGCCGGCAAGCCGAGCGGCATCTGGTGGAAGATGAATGCGCTCGTCGATGCCCAGATCATTTCTGCGCTTTATGACGCAAGTGCCGCAGGAGTCCCGATTGACCTTATCGTGCGCGGTGTTTGCTGTCTGAAGCCGGGCATACCGGGCCTTTCGAGCAACATCCGTGTAAAAAGCATTGTCGGGCGCTTCCTGGAGCATGCCCGCATTTACTGTTTTGCGAACGGTCGGCCCTTGCCTTCTCCCGATGCCGCCGTCTACATCAGCTCCGCCGATATGATGCCGCGCAATCTCGACCGTCGTGTCGAAGCCATGGCGCCGGTGCGGAATCCAACGGTCCACGAGCAAGTGCTCAACCAGATCATGGTCGCGAACTTGAGAGACAACCAACAGAGCTGGCGGATCAACCCGGATGGCAGCGCAACCCGGATTCAACCGGCTCCCGGAGAGGAAGCCTTCAACGCTCATAAGTATTTCATGACCAATCCTTCGCTTTCAGGCCGCGGGCAGTCTCTCAAAGAGAGCTTCCCCCTGCGCTTCCGTAAGCCGGGTTGAGGCTGGGGCCTACGCTTGACGCGATGGAAGGAAATCTCGGGTGCAAATGAACGCACCGCCGAAATGGAGCCTATCGGCGTCATCGATATTGGCTCCAATTCCGTGCGGCTTGTCGTTTATGAAGGCGCTGTTCGCGCGCTCACTCCCGTCTTCAACGAAAAGGTGCTCTGCGGGCTCGGCCGCTCCGTTGCGACAACGGGAAGTCTCGGCGAGGAAGCCGTCGAGCGCGCATTGGCGGCGCTGGCGCGCTTCAAAGTCATTGCTCGAATCCTGAGCGTCAAAAATCTGATGGTCATCGCAACGGCCGCCGTCCGCGATGCCCAGAACGGCTCGGCCTTTATCGAACGCGGAGAGCGCATTCTCGACGTCCCGATTGAAATCCTGTCGGGAGAGAAGGAAGCACGGCTCGCGGCACAAGGCATTATGATGGGGTTCGTCGATGACGACGGCATTGCCGGCGACCTCGGCGGCGGCAGCCTGGAACTCGTCGATCTCGCCAAGGATCGCCTGAAGGAAGCCGCGACGTTGCCGCTTGGCGGACTTCGCCTCATCGACACGACCGGCAACAAGATCGAGCGCGCGACAGATCCCATCGACAGCGCACTGTCCAGTCTGCCGTGGCTCGCCAACGGGGAAGGCCGGACGTTTTATGCCGTCGGCGGCACGTGGCGCTCGCTCGCGAAGCTGCACATGGATCAGATCCGTTATCCCTTGCGCGTGATGCAGGGCTACAAACTGTCGGCGCGCGAAGCGCTCGACCTTTGCGAGCAGTTCCGCAAGGCCAAGAAGCCGCTCGACATCCCAGGGATGACGAGTGTGGCCCGCGCCCGTCGCGATGTTCTCCCCTTCGGCGCGCTCGTCCTGGAGCGTCTCATCAGGCGGATGCAGCCACGTCAGATCGTATTTTCGGTATTCGGCATACGCGAGGGTCTGATTTACGGCCTGTTGCAGCCCCACGAGCAGATGCGCGATCCGCTACTCAGCTTTTGCGAGGACTACGCGGCATTGCGTTCGCGCTCCGTCGAGCACGCATGGGAGCTTTGCCGCTGGACGGATCAGATTTTCGACGATCCCGCGCTTGAGGAGACGGCAGAGGAACGGCGTCTTCGCTACGCCGCTTGCCTCCTCTCGGATGTTGGATGGCGTGCGCATCCCGACTACCGTGGCGAGCAAAGCCTTAATACGGTCGCGCACGCTGGCCTCGGCGGCGTCGACCACCAGGGGCGCATTTTCCTGGCTCTTTCGGTCTTTCATCGCCATGAGACGTCGGAAGGCAATGGCGATCAGCTTTCCGAACGCTTGCGAAACCTCGTCAGCAAACGGGTCCAGCGTCGGGCCCGTATCGTAGGGTCAGCCATCAGAGTGGCGCACATGCTGTCGATCGGAATGGCGGGAATCATCGACCAGACGCCGCTGACCTATGAGAACGGGTCGATTGTCCTGACGATCCCCCGCGCTTATGCGACTCTCGATGGGGAAAGACTTCGCCGTAGATTCGACGCATTGGCGGATCTGATCGGCAAAAAACCAAAAATTAGAATAAGCGGGTAAAAGGGGCACTACGCCTCGCTCGCGACACAAGAAATTCTGTTAGAGTGCAGACGCAAGCTTGCTGGATAAAGACAGCCTCCATGGCGGAAGACCTCTACGACATTTTGGGCGTCTCACGGCGCGCGACCGAGGAGGATATCCGCAAGGCTTTTCGCAAACTGGCGAAGGCGAACCATCCGGACGTCAATCCCGGTAACGCTGCCGCTGCGGAGCGGTTCAAGAAAATCACCGCCGCGAACGATATCCTGAGCGATCCGGAAAAGCGCCGGCAATACGACACGGGTGAAATCGACGGCAAAGGCGATCCTCGCCGGCCGTTCTGGGGCCACCACGCCGGGGCGGGTGCGCGCCGGGGCCCGCAAGCGGCCCGCGGAGGCCAGGCGGGAGCTTTCGAGGACTTCAGCTTCTCCGATATCTTTTCTGACGTTTTCGGCAGCGGCACGGGTGCTAGCCGGCGCGAAGGGTTTGGCTTCGCGGCGCGCGGACAGGATCTCCGTTATTCTCTCGAGGTCGATTTCCTCGAAGCCATCCTAGGCGCCAAGAAGCGGGTAACGCTCCCTGATGTCGGCGTCCTCGATCTCGCCGTGCCGGAGGGCGCGACCGACGGACAAGTGCTGCGTCTCAAGGGCAAGGGCGCGCTGGGTTCGCTCGGCGCGGAGCCGGGCGACGCCCTGATCGAAATCAAGGTGCGGCCGCACGCCGAATTCAAACGGGATGGCGACGATATCCTGCTCGAGCTTCCGATTACGATCGACGAAGCGGTGCTCGGCGGCCGCGTCGAGGTTCCGACGCCGTCTGGCCGCGTACAGCTGACGATTCCGAAAGGCACGAGTTCCGGCAAGACGTTCCGTCTGAAGGGCAAGGGCGTGCGGACGAGGACTGGCGCAGGCGATCAGCTCGTCACCGTCAAGATCGTGCTGCCGCACGACATCGACGAAAGCCTCTCATACTTTTTTTCGGAATGGCGGCAGAAGCACGGCTACGATCCGGGCCGCAGATAACCACGATTGGCGGCCGGCTCGCGGAACGCGAGTCGCCAATCGCAATCAAAGACGAGCGGCAGGTACGGCGCGCACTTCGCCGCCAACGAGCGTCAACGCCAGTTCACCGCGCTTGAGCTTCAACGCAGCTTCCCCGAAGAGCGCTCGGCGCCATCCCTGTAGCGCTAGAATGTCGGCTTCGTCCGAGATCGCGAGCTGTTCCAGATCTTCGCTGCCGGCAATGATGCGCGGAGCGACGCCGTGTTCTGCCGCGGCCGCTTTCAAAAGCACTTTCAAAAGCTCAAGCGTGGCGCTGGCTTCGGCCGACAGCGTCTCGTTGCGCTCGACTTTCGGAAGCGTTTTGGGATCGCGCGCCAGCCCAGCCTTGACCGCCTCCAGGATGTCTTTCGCCCGCTGCGAGCGCGCGAACCCGTCCGAAAGCGTCCGCAACTGCCCAAGCGCTTCGGCATTTGCAGGAATCTGATTGGCGATATCGTAGAGCGCATCGTCGCGCAGCACGCGCCCGCGCGGGACATCGAGCGACTGGGCGAGGCGTTCGCGCCAAGCCGCAAGCTCGACCAGCACGCCTAGCGATTTGCGGCCTTTGACGCGCAATCTCAGCCGCTGCCAGGCATTCTCGGGCGATGTGTCGTATGTGGCGGGATTGGTAAGGACCGCCATCTCTTCCTGGAGCCACGGCGTCCGCTCGGTCTTATCGAGCGTCTGCCGCAGGCGCGCATAGACATCCCGCAAGTGTGTGACGTCGGCCAACGCATAGTCGAGCTGTTTCGGCGAAAGCGGCCGGCGGCTCCAGTCGGTGAAGCGCGAACTCTTGTCGAGGTCGGCACCCGTGGTCTTCTTCACGAGGTTGACGTAGCTGATGCTGTCGCCGAAACCGCAGACCATCGCGGCGACCTGGGTATCGAACACCGGCGTCGGCACAATCCCGGATTTGAGAAAAACGATTTCGATGTCCTGGCGCGCGGCGTGGAAAACCTTGACCGTCGAGCTGTCGGCCATCAGGCGATAGAACGGCGTAAGATCGATCCCCGGAGCGAGCGGATCGACGATCGCCTCGGCATCCGGGCCCGCGAGCTGGATCAGGCACAGCAACGGCCAGAACGTCTGCTCGCGCAGAAATTCTGTATCAACGGCAACATAATCGCTTCTGGAGAGGGTTTCGCAAAGTGCGGCCAGCTCCGTCGTGGTGGTAATGGTCTGCATTGAGGGACGCCTATAGCGTATCGATTTTCCGTTGTCGCCATCAGCTTGGTCGCGGCCCGATCTGACCGCGATTCGCGGCGTTCTTGGGTTTCGGCGCTGCAAAAGCCGGGCAACCCCGGCCGAGGAGGCGAAAACTTGGCCGCCTTTGGGGCGGTCCGGCCCCGAGGCGCCGAACCTTGACTTTCGCCCGCCCGCATGCGCTTTTCCGCGGCGATTTCCACCCATACCGAGCAAAGGGTTTCCGGCAATGGCCGAGGCTAAACTGCATCGTTATCGCTCGCACACCTGTGGTGCACTTCGGAAGGCCGACGTCGGCGCGAACGTGCGGCTTTCGGGGTGGGTGCACCGCGTCCGTGACCACGGCGGCGTGCTGTTCATCGATTTGCGCGACCATTATGGCGTAACCCAGGTCGTTGCCGATCCCGATAGCCCCGCCTTCAAGACGGCTGAAGCGGTCCGCTCGGAATGGGTCATACGCGTCGACGGCAAGGTCCGTGACCGTCCCGAGGGCACGGTAAACTCCGAGCTTCCGACCGGTGAGATCGAGCTTTATGCAACCGAGATCGAGGTGCTTTCGGCAGCCAAGGAGCTTCCGGTGCCGGTCTTTGGTGAGCCGGAATATCCGGAAGATTTGCGTCTGCAGTACCGCTTCCTCGACCTGCGCCGCGAAACGCTCCACGGCATCATCATGAAGCGGTTGGAGATCACGCGCGCCATCCGCAAGCGCATGCACGACACCGGCTTCAACGAATTTCCGACGCCCATCCTGACCGCATCGAGCCCGGAAGGCGCGCGCGACTTCCTGGTGCCGAGCCGCATTCACACGGGAAAATTCTATGCACTCCCGCAGGCGCCGCAGCAGTACAAGCAATTGCTGATGGTGTCGGGCTTCGACCGCTATTTCCAGATCGCACCATGTTTCCGCGACGAAGATCCGCGTGCTGATCGCCTCCCCGGCGAGTTCTACCAGCTCGACGTCGAAATGAGCTTCGTTGAGCAGGAAGACGTGTTCTCGACGATGGAACCGGTCATCACTGGGCTGTTCGAGGAATTTGCGAACGGCAAGCCGGTGACGAACAACTGGCCCCGCATCCCGTACGATACGGCGATCGCCAAGTACGGCTCCGACAAGCCGGACCTTCGCAATCCGATCGAGATGCAGGACGTGACCGAGCATTTCCGCAGCTCGGGCTTCAAGGTCTTCGCCGGCATGATCGAGAAAGACCCGAAGGTTCGCGTCTGGGCAATCCCCGCGCCGACGGGCGGTTCGCGCGCGTTCTGCGATCGCATGAATTCTTGGGCGCAGGGAGAAGGCCAGCCGGGGCTCGGCTACATCTTCTGGCGTGAAGGCGAGGAAGGCGGTGCAGGCCCCGTCGCGAAGAATATCGGACCGGAGCGTGCCGGTGCGATCAAGACACAGCTCGGCTTGAAGGACGGAGACGCCGTGTTCTTCACCGCAGGCAACCCCGCGAACTTCTATAAGTTCGCCGGCGCCGCACGCGACCGCGTTGGCCAAGAGCTGAAACTCGTCAAGGAAGACCAGTTCGCGCTCGCCTGGATTGTCGACTTCCCGTTCTATGAGTGGAACGAGGACGAAAAGAAAATCGACTTCTCGCACAATCCGTTCTCGATGCCGCAAGGCGGCGGCGACGCGCTCGACGCTGCCAAGACGGACGAAGAACGACTGAAGCTCAAAGCCTATCAGTACGACATCGTCTGCAACGGCTATGAGATCGCCTCCGGCGGCATCCGCAATCACAAGCCCGAGGTGATGATCAAGGCCTTCGGCATCGCGGGCCTTGGACCTGAAGTCGTCGAGCAGCGCTTCGGCGGATTGTTCCGTGCGTTCCAGTACGGCGCGCCACCGCATGGCGGCATGGCTGCAGGAATCGAACGCATCGTGATGCTGCTGACCGGAGGCAAGACGGTGCGCGAGGTTGCGCTCTTCCCGATGAATCAGCAGGCGAACGATCTGCTGATGGGTGCGCCGAGCGAGGTCTCGCCGAAGCAATTGCGCGAGCTTTCGATCCGCGTCGTCGCACCGGAGAAGAAGGCTTAGCCGTCACGAAACGGACGCGGCGAAGCAAATTTGTCGCAAAAAAACCGGCGCCCATTTCAGCTCGAAAGGGGCGCCGAGTTGGGTCGACTGAGCGAAGGATCGTCGACCGAAATCAGTCGATCGCGGCAGCCTTCTTGGGCACGTAAGGCCAGATCACCGAAACCGTGACAGGTTTTCCGTCCTTCTCCGCGGTTCCGATAAAGCGGCCGGGCTGATAGTGGCCAAGCGCCGAGACGTGAGTGTAGCCATTATGCATGAGCATCTGGCGCGCTTGCTCACCCGTCGCTGCGTTATCGAGTATTGTGCTGAATTCAGTGCCCGTCGCGGTGTTCGTTGAGCCAGGTGCCTGGGCCATGGCCGGAAGTACGAAACCAACGGTCGCAAGTGCAGTAAGTGCTAGAGTACGAATCATCGAAGACTCCAATTTCTCGAACGTGCGAGGCGCTGTGCTGCCTCGCTCCTTTCAAATACATAAGAGCGCGTGCGAACCCTCGCCACACAACTCGCCGTGCGAAAATCTGCTGATCTCGTGAGCGCGCGTGATCGGCGCAGTGAAGAGTATGACGGATTGGAAAGGGTTGCCCGATCGCACGCCAACGCGTCGCAGGCTCGGGACCGAACGCGGCCCGACGAACTTGGCAGTGAGGGACCGATCGGATTAGGTACGTGACGGGAATGGTGAAGATAGGTCTCTGTAGATGCGAATTCTGATCCTCGGCGCTGGCGCAACGGGCGGTTATTTTGGAGGCCTGTTGGCCAAAGCGGGCGTCGACGTGACATTCCTTGTCAGGCCAAAACGGCGCGAACAGCTAATAAACGGCGGTCTCAGAATCAAAAGTCATCTCGGCGACGTCGTTACTCGCGTTACCGCGATCACGCACGATGAGATCTCGAACACCTTTGACGCCGTCATTCTGAGCAGCAAGGCCTATGGCCTCGCAGATGCGATTGATGCGATCCGGCCCGCCGTGGGTGATGCAACGCTCATACTTCCTTTGCTCAACGGGATGCGCCACCTCGATGATCTCGATGATGCGTTTGGCGCTTCGCGGGTGCTCGGCGGCACGTGCCATATCAGCGTATCGCTGGATGAAGACGGAACGATACATCATCTCAGCCCTTTTGGATCGCTGACCCAGGGACCGAGAACGAACGACCAGCAAGAAGGAGCCATGCGGCTCCAGAAAGAGCTCGAGCGCGGGGGATTCGAGGCGCGATATGCCGACGACATTATTGGAGCAATGTGGGAGAAGTGGTTTTTCCTCGCAACTCTCGCTGGCTCGACGTGCCTTATGCGTGCGTCCGTCGGCGAGATCGTCCGAACGGATGAGGGAGAGCGATTTATTTCGCACATGCTTGACGAGTGCTCCGCAGTCGCGAAGGCGTGCGGTCACGCGCAGCAACCTGCCTCTCAATCGAATGCGCGGACAACCCTGACGGATCGCCAATCAAACATTTCGGCGTCGATGCTGCGCGACATCCAGCGTGGCGGCGAGATCGAAGGCGATCATATCGTCGGGGATCTCATCCGGCGCGGCCGCGAGCAGGGCGTGCCGACGCCATTGCTTGAAGTCGCCTACATACACCTCCAGGCCTATCAAAACAGGACCAGAGCTGGCAGCGAAACTGCCCAATTATTGGGCCAGGATTAACGGACGTTAATTTGCAATAGGTGACGTGCGTCTTGTCTTCGGCGCTCAAAAGCGGGACAAGTTGGCAGTGAAAACGGGATCTCCAGTATGCTGCGCTCGATCGCCTGTATCTTTTGTCTCCTGATGGCCGTGCCGCTCACCGCCGCTTTGGCGCGGACACCCAATCACGCTGACGAGTGGAACGGTGCCGAGATCAATTGGCAGGATGCGCGCTCCGGCATTTACGAAGCCTCGCAGACCGGCCGTCCGGTCATCATGGTTTTCCACGCGACTTGGTGCTCGGCGTGCAAGCGCTTTCGGGAGGTCTTCAAAGATCCGGGAATCGTCGCCGAGTCGCGGGACTTTGTTATGATCCTCGTCGATGCCGATGCCGAAAAGGAAATGAACGGCGCCTTCTCTCCTGATGGCTCCTACGTTCCACGCACGCTTTTCATCGATTCTGACGGGAACGTTTCTGACAAGCTGGTCGGATCGGACCCGCAGTATCCGCACTCGCTCGCCATCGACAAGCCGGATGAGCTCTTGGCGCTGATGAAGAAGGCGCACGGCGTATACGATATGCGACCCAAAGAGCCGGCACCCGCATCCTCAGGCGAAGGCCGCACCTGAATCTCACCCCAATTCTTTTCCCTGCCGATCTGTTGCGCTTAAGGGTCTGGCCCTGCATAAGGACCGTCGGCGCGGACGTGGTGGAACCGGTAGACACACAGGACTTAAAATCCTGAGACGGCAACGTCGTGAGGGTTCGAGTCCCTCCGTCCGCACCAAACTCAACGATCTGCTCTCGGCACACGCGCCTTATCCGACGACCAATGCGGAGGCGGTGTTTTTGGTACTGACGCCTACTGCTCTTGCAAGCCGATCAGTGACACGATCAAGACGGCCGTTCGACATCGGCTGCGGGTCAGCAGCCGGCGGCATGAGGTTTTATTCCGCATGAGTCGTGCCGGGGCACTACGGGCCGCCGGATGGTGGCAAATGCGGCACGCTTTCCCGTTCCTTGCGGGATAACCCGCCTTGCAGCCGGCCGATTCTATTGTCGAGGGCCACGCGCTCAACTAGTTTCCGGACCGGGATGACTCATTTTTTTGGAGGGGCAAATGCGTTCCTTGAAACTAGGCTTAACCGCCGCGGCAGCCTTCTGCGTACTTTCGGCAACGGCTCAGGCTGATTGCGTCAAGGTGGGAGCGGTTGGCGAAGCTGTGACCCACGATATCGCCGAGCTCTTCTCGACGCACGGCCTTGCAAATGTCATCTATGGGCAGGGCCGCGTGGGCAAAGGTCCGGTCCACACGAAATGCGAAGAAGGCTCAAGTATGACGACGTGTCACTCCTCGCAAATGGCGTGCAAAGTGACGACACCCAAAACCTGCTTAGGCGCTTGGCTTTGCTTGCCCTTGTGACCCCGCTACTTGGCACAAATAAAGAATAGCGCGACTTTGGAAGAGGGCTCCGATCCGTTTTAAGACGCTTGTCCGCTGGGTCGGAAGAGGATTGCAGGCCGGCGATGAAGTTCATCGAGCGGCTAGGTCGCCAACTGCAGCGGGTTGGCGTGGCGCCGCGATTTGCCCTCGAAGTAGCAGCCATCTTCGAGCGACAGATGCTTGTGGAAGATGTTCGCGGCGACCGATGACGCTTTTTTCAGCGTCAAATGGTTCGCGAATATTTCGCCCGAAACTTCCCCAAGCACGGTAACGGAATCGGCGATGACCGAGCCGTCAACACTGCCGCGCTCAGAGATGATGACCGATGCGCAGCGGACGTCGCCAAGCACGGTACCTTCGATGATCAGCGGGCCGGGAAATTCGAGAGTGCCTTCGATCGAGGCTTTGCGGGGAATGGTTAGCGCAGCGGGCAAGGGACGGCTTGCATCACTCATTGGTACGCACTCAGACTTGATATGTATCGTCCCGCTCGTCGCAACTGTTGTTGCAATCCGTGGCAAGATTCAGGCTCGGAGTATGCAGCAATTGCAAATCGGCGGAGTGAGTGGCGCGGCAACATCGTTTCAGATGTGCTCGCCGCTTTGCTTACCTCACTGTTTGCCGGTGAGTCTTTCGCGCTCTTTTAACAGAGCTGCCAATTGCGCTTCCTGTTGCGCGATGCGTTCGGACATGAGGCCTTCGTCGGCCGCGCCGGAAAAGGCGGCGGCTTGCTCGACAAGCTCACGGATGTTGTGGCGGATTACGGCGATACGCTTGTCGATCTCGATAAGGTCAGCTGGGTCGGCCATCGAACCTCCTCTTTCCGGCGCAGGCATTGCTGCGATGGACATCTCAGTCGAGGACTTTCCACCTCTTGAACCAACTAGCCACCTGCTGCCAGGCGTCCTCGGCGGCTTCCTTATTGTAGCTCGGACGATAATCCGCGTGGAAGCCATGTCCGGCGCCTGAGTAAATCTTGAATTCGGCCGTCTTTCCGGCCGCTGCGAGGGCAGCCTTCATCTGCTCGACCTGCGCTGGCGGAATGCCCTGGTCTTCCGCACCATAGAGCCCGAGCACCGGAGCCTTCATTTCTGGCGCAAGCTCCAGCGGACTTTTCGGCCAAACGCGCTTCTGCGCTGTAGGGTCGATCAACGTCCCATAGAACGCAACGCCCGCCTTCACGTCATCGCTCGCGGCGCAATATTCCCATACGGTTCGCCCGCCACGGCAAAATCCGATGATGCCGATCCGGTTCTTGTCCCCGCCCTGGTCTTCGGCCCAGCGAACGGTTGCGTTGAGATCGGAGATCAATTCCGTATCGGGTTTTGCATTCACGAGAGGCATCAGCTTACGGATGTCGCCGATGCCGGCGAGCTGTCCCTGGCGGAAGTAATAGTCCGGCGCGACGGCGAGCGCGCCGAGCTTGCCGAGCCGGCGCGCTACATCTTTGATGTATTCGTGCAGACCGAATATTTCCATCGCGACCAGAACGATCGGCGGCTTTGCGCCATTGGCAGGCCGTGCAAAGTACAAAGGCATCTCGCCACCGTCGACTTTGACACTGGCCATGCCGGCATCGAGACCGTTGGTATCCGTCTTGATCGGTTCTGCACGCACAGGCCCCGCAGCCAGCGTGTAACCGGCGGCAACCGCTGCGGATGCGCTCATGAAATCGCGCCGCGAAAGGGGAGGCTTCCTGGTCAGTCCGGAGATATCAGAAGCGAGGCGTTGCCGTGCTGTCATGATTTGCTCCATCCTTGAAGGTCATCGCGCAAGGATAGCAATGCGAGGGCGTCATGTCAGGCAGCAAAGCCGATAAAGAGTGCGCTCCTGAGTTTGGTGAATTTTCCAACCACGACCATCGGACCCAAGCGCACAAAAAAAGAGGCGATGAGCTTTCGCGCACCGCCCCGACAAACTCTAATCGGAGTAGTCTTAAATCGAAGTAGCGTTATTTCTTGACGCAGGTCTTCGTGGTTTTGTCCCACTTCATGTCTTTCGCCTTCTTGCATGCCGCTTTGGTCTTCGGCGCGTCGGCAGCGTTGGCGACAATCGGAGCTGAAAAAGCAAAAAGCACGCCGGTGAGGATCGCGCCGCGCACAATCTTTGAAATCATCGGTATTTCTCCTTCGCGTTTCCTAGGTGTGTTGTTTCCTAGGCCCCGCTAAATACCCCAGCGATATTGGTCGGTTTCTTACGGCGTATATACTTTTCCGTAAGGTCGGCGCTTCTGCATCGGACAATATTTTTTTGCATTCAGCATCGAGGATAATCGTCATCATGCGGATTAGAGAAAAAACAAAATTTCGCCAAAAACGATCTGCTTGCCGACTATCCGGCGTTCAATTGCAGAGCGATGCGCGCGCGGACTTGGGTCGCGGAATTTCTGCAGCGATTTGTCGATTCTCTCCCAAAACCGATGACAGGGCAGGCCCCTGCGCGGAAAAGTCCGAATTTGCGGGCTCCGGAGAACGCCCCGCAGCGATTGTTGCGTCTTTGAGCATCGTTTAAGAGACGAGGCGATAAGCGCCTGCCGTGCCTTCACTCGCGGGATCGGCGCGAGCCTAGGGGAATAACAGAAACAATGAAGCTTGTTCGATTTGGCGCTTCGGGCGCGGAAAAGCCCGGCATTTTGGACCATGACGGAAACGTTCGTGATCTCTCGGGGCATATTCCCGATTTATCGGGTGCCCATCTGGCGCCCGCCGCACTTGCCAAGCTCGCCGCCATTGACCTCGCATCGTTGCCGAAGGCGCCGGAAGGCGTTCGCCTTGGCCCGCCCGTCGCTGGGACGCATAATTTCATCGCCATCGGGCTGAATTATGCGGATCACGCCAAGGAGACGGGTCAGGAGATTCCGACTGAGCCCATCCTCTTCAACAAGGCCACGACGTCGATCTGCGGTCCCGACGATGATGTGATGATCCCGCGCAATTCGCGGCACACGGACTGGGAGTGCGAGATCGCATTCGTCATTGGTGCCCGCGCGCGCTACGTCGAAGCGAAGGATTGGGCGAAATACATTGCCGGCTATTGCATCTGCAATGACGTTTCGGAGCGAAGCTTCCAGAGCAAGCGCGGCGGCCAGTGGGTGAAAGGCAAGTCGGCGGAAACGTTCGGGCCGATCGGGCCGTGGCTGGTGACGCCTGACGAAATCGCGGACGTTGATAATCTCGCGATGTCGCTCGATGTGAACGGAGTCCGCAAGCAAACCGGCTCGACCGCGACCATGATCTTCAAGATTCCGGATCTGCTCGCCTACATCACCGAGTTCATGGTTCTCGAACCTGGCGACATCATAACGACCGGAACGCCACCCGGCGTCGGAACGGCGCGGAAGCCAAAAGAGTTTCTCAATCCCGGCGACGTGGTGGAACTCAAGATCGACGGCCTCGGCACGCAGCGCCAGAAGGTCGTCCCGTTTGCGCTCTGATCAAATCTTGAAATCAGACGTTATCGTCGTTTGACGGCTCGTCGCGGTCGGTCGATCTGTTAAAGAAATTCCGGAGATCCGCTCCAGACCGCACGGCGAGCCGTTTCCGGATTTCATCCCAGGATTGGGGATTGTCGAGATCCAGCCTGCCGAGCGCATCGCGCACGGACCTGAGTTGATCCTTGAGCTGCTGCTCGCCATGGACGAGGCCATCGTCCGGTTGGGCAGCAGCTTCAAGCTCCTCGATCAAGTAGCTGACGAGACCTGTTTCCGGAAACAGCATGTAAAGGGGAAGGTCGTCGCGAACGCGTCCGTCGACACCGTCGAGTAACGATAGCTTGCGCTCGTCGCCCCCGGTTTCGCTCCGAAGTCCCGAAAAAACTTCGCTGAGAATGCGGTCCTGCTCGTTCTGGAAGTCACGTAGCAGAAAACCGAGATTCTCATTCTTCTTGCTATGTGAGTTGAGCGTCTTCCAAGCCTCCAATATCGCATCGCGCGATTGCGGGAGGCTCAGCCGCTTGTCGACGATTTCGGATCCGAGGTGGATCGCTTCGAGCAGGGTTTCCCGATAATGCACAATGAGCCGGGCGCGTTCTTCGTCCGATAATGGACTGATGCGCGGCAGCGCCGGCGCAGGTTTTTCAAGTTCGCGAGGCCGGCGGACTTCAGAAAGTTCGGAACGCGCGGTGCGAAGTGTGCCGCCGTCGATCGCATCAGGCCGTTCCGGCACGCCTTCGATGCGGGCGCGATCGTAGCCGTACGCAGGAGACTCCGGCGCCGTCGCACGGATCGTCAGAAGCGTTTCGTAAAGCGTTGGCCGGATAAAATAGCGGTCCGCGATCTTTTCGTCCGGCGCCACGGCTTTAACGGCCGATCCCGCGTTCATCACCCGTCGCACGACGCGCGAGTCATAGTCATTTGTAATGTCGGTCAACGTCACCATGGATGTGAAGCCTTCCGTCTCGCGGATCGGCTCCAGCGTGTTCAGCACGATTTCGGAATGTTCGCGCGGATGCGGAGCAAGTGCGGCCGAGACGAGCTGATCGAGGCGCGCCCGATCCTTCGCCGAGGCATCGGTCTTGAACTGCCTGTCAACGACGCTCGAGAGATATTCGCGAAGCTCGCTGCGAACGCGGTAGCGCTCGGGATTATGGCTGACGGTTTCGACAGCACCGATGTCGGCGCCGGCCGTCAGCACCATGCGCACGCGATCCGCTTGCGAGCGTTCCATGGCGCTTAAATCCGCAAGCGCCGAAAAGCCGTCCTGGTTTGTTATCGGTCGGAACGCCGTCAGCGTCAGCCAAGCCGTCTCGTAAGGATGCGCGCCAAGCGCGGCATTGATCGTCGCCTCGAGCTGCGAACCGGACCGCGACTTGAAACTCGGAATATCGGACAGCGGCGAGCGGACGGCGTTGGCGCCGAAAAGTCCGGACATGAAGATCAGGCCGTCGAGGCCGATTGCAATGGCAAGCGCCAGATAGGCCAGCCGGTTGCCGTCCTGGAACGCGTTGAGCGTTACGACGAAGCGATGCGCTTTGTCATCGCGTGATAGCTCGATGCGATTGATCTTCGAACGCAATGCCGCGGTATCGTTGCTCGGCAACGCGCTATCCGACAGGCACCGCCGCGCGAAAGCAAACAAATCGTCGGTCGATTTGTTCTCGACGAGCTTGTCGCCGCCGACACACGTATCTTGAAAAATCTTGGTGCCGGACTGCAGCGCAAAGAGGCCGGACGCCGCATCCGATACCGCTTTGGGATCACAGTCGAGACCGTTGAGGGCGGGCTTGGTCTCGGGCGTCGCCGAGAGCGCGCCGTAGATGTCGTTGCAGAACCGCTGCACGGTCGCGAGCCGCATCGCATTGGGATCGGCCCGGAAGTCCGACTTGGCGCGGTCGAACGCAGGCATGATCTTCGACGGGTCGATCTTCGGTCCGCTGTCGTCCTTCGCCGTATCGTCGTTCAGCGCAATGCGCTGCTTGGCTGTCTCAGCTTCGCCCTTGTACTTCGCGAGATCGCCGTCGAGTGTCGCCAGCTCCGTATCGATTGCGGTAAGCCGCGACTCGACCGTATTGAGACGCTTCTGCGCGTCCTTCATGCGTTCGCCCGCGATCTGCGCAGCGCCCTGCAGCATCGCGAGTTCGCCTATGCGCTGCCGGTAGATGGGGCCGCGGCCCGCTTTCAAAGTACCCTCGACGCCCTTGTCTTCGGCGAGAGCTTCGACGCGCTTGGCGTCGACGTCTTTCATCTTGGTGTCGTATTCGGCTTTCTTCGTAGCATAGTCGGTAGCAAGCTCGGGCCGCTGGGCCGCAAGCCTGGACTTTTCATCTGTCAGAGACGTCTTGCGTCCGGCAAGGCCCGCCTGACCGGCCTCCGCCGATGCAATCCGTTCCTGTTGCTCCTTGACGGCCCGGCTGCGTTCTTCGATTTGCGCATTCACATAGCGCTCGATCGCGCCTTGCGATTGGGTTGCGGCTTGCGTGATGGCATCGAGCTGATGCTCATAATCCTTCCAGGCTTCAGTTGTGAAAATCTCGCCTGCGAGACTGCTGCTGCGTGCGGCAAGCGCCTGCTCGATGTCAGACACAATGCCCGAAACCTGATTCTGGGCTCGAAGCTCGGCAGCGCGAACACGCTCCGACTGCGGAAAGATCGCGGTGAAGAAGCTGTCGAAGGAGAAGAAGACGCTCGTCGCCATGCACGCGAGAAACATCAGCCACAGCATCGAATTGCGGATGATGACGCGCACGACTTGAAGGTAGGGGCGCACCAGATCGTTGGCGGCATAGAGAGCAAACAGCGAGACCATCAGCAGGCCTGCGCCGAGCACCAGGAACTTGTCGCCTGCGTTCGCCCAGCCAAGGTCCTCGACGTTGGCGTGCTTGACGTCTGTCTGACCGGTCCATTGCAGGAACAGCACGAACCCGGTGACGAAAAGAAGAAGGCCGATGAAGCTGCCGAGCCAGGGCTGGACAGCGGCACTGACGAGGGACGATTCCCCGGGTCGCGAGCGGGCGTTCATGCCCGTCGCAAAGCTTTCGCCGATCAGCCACGCGACGATCAGCATGATGCCCTGGATGCCGAACGTCACCATGCCGGAGAGCAATGGCTCGCCGGTGAAATTGTACATTCCTTCCCAGGTGCGCCATCCGGCGGCCGCCGAGAGCACGATGCCGGTCGTGCCAAGGAGCGCCAGCCGCCAATTCGTGAAAACCGTCTCTTCGATCGTCTCCCGCAGGCGCCGGGCGACCCGCGTTCGGAGCAAAAGGGCGAAGACAAAAATAAGAAAGATCGCTGTGCCAAGCGGCCGGGCGTTCTCGGTCAGCTTGTCGATCAGAAGCTTAACGTCCATCCGGGGTGCGTTCCCAGCTATCGCTATGGCGAATCAACGAATCACACGTCGTCATGTTTGCGCAGAGGACGCGGCCGATTGGCGGCGGGCCGGGTCGAATTTGGTCCCCCGGTAAAAAAACCTTGAATTTGCAGCCCACAGGGGAAGCGCGCGTGGGAGGATGTGGTCAATTTCGGGACAAGATCAAGCTGGAAGGCAGAAAAAGCCTCTACTGAGCTTGAACGGAATAGCCGCCAATCACGACATGTTATATTGTCCGCGCGCCCAGAACGGCCATTGTGGCTTGAGTTCATCTCGGGCAGCGCGGTCCAGAGGACTGTTTATGACGGCAAATACAGGCGAAGAGCAACGCACACGGGACAAGGTCAAACTGTCCGTTGACCAAGCCACCGCGATCTTCGCAGAGAAGAATCTTCGGTTTACCGACCTTCGCCGCAAGGTATTCGAGGAAATCGCCTCCACCCAGGCGAGCGTCGGGGCTTACGAGGTCCTGGATCGCCTCGCGAAGAAGGGGACGCGGCTGGCCCCGATCTCGATCTACCGGGCGCTCGACGCGCTTCTCGAAGCTGGCGTCGTCCATCGGCTCGAGAGCAAGAACGCTTATTTCGCCTGCCGGCAACTTCACCGTCCGCGAACAGGCAGGCGCCCGATGTTCCTGAGTTGCGAGAAGTGCGGCGCCGTTCAGGAAGTCGACGGCGACGATATTTTTCGCGCGATCGACGCCGCTGCTCATGGCGCGAAGTTTGAGCCGCGCGTGCGCTTCGCCGAAGTCTCCGGCATGTGCCACGAGTGTGCAACACACCGCAAAGCTTGAGCTCGGCCTGCGCCGACTGGAGATATCCTTTTGCCTTTGTCCCAACAGACCGGACACGCTTCCCCGCATCCGCACGCGAACTGCGGCCATGACCATAGCCACGGCCACGGTCGCGATGCGCCCGCCGTCGAGGATGCTTTGATCTCGGCACGCGATCTTTGGCTTCGCCGTGGCGGCCGCGATATCATTGCGGGCGTCGATCTCGATGTCAGGTCCGGTGAGATCGTTACGCTGATTGGACCGAACGGCGCCGGCAAGACGACGTTGGTGAGGCTTGTTCTCGGCATCGAGAAGCCCGATAGCGGGCGGATCGTCCGGCCGGCCTCCACACGCATCGGTTACGTTCCGCAGCGGTTCGAGGTCGACGCGGCGATCCCGATGACCGTCCAGGGATTCCTCGCCCTTGGTGGTTCGGCATCGACGAAAGAGATCGGGAGCGCTTTGGAAGAGGTCGGCGTGCGCCGGCTCGAGCGCCAGCAATTGTCGAAGCTCTCGGGCGGTGAAACACAGCGTGTACTGATTGCGCGGGCGCTGTTGCGTCAACCCAATCTGCTGATCCTCGACGAGCCCGCGAGCGGCGTTGATTTCGCAGGCGAGGCAGAACTCTACGAATTGGTTGAAAAGCTTCGTGACGAGCGTCATCTCGGAATTCTGCTCGTCTCTCACGACCTCCACGTGGTGATGGCGAAAAGCGATCGCGTTATCTGCCTGAACGGCCACGTCTGCTGCTCGGGCGAGCCGGAGCACGTCTCGCAACATACCGAATATGCCCGCATCTTCGGCGCGCAGGGCGCCGCGGCGCTCAGCGTCTATCGGCACCATCACGATCATGCTCACGATCTGGCGGGTGAGCCGAAGCCGCTCAGCGACGCCGATACGCACGGACGAGGCTCCTGAGTGTCCTGGCCTGAGCCGTTCGTCTTGCGCGCATTCCTGGCGGCTGTCGGTCTCGCGGTGATTGCGGCGCCGCTCGGCTGCATCGTCGTATGGAGAAGAATGTCCTATGTCGGCGAAACCCTCGCACAAGCCGGTCTTTTGGGTGTGGCGCTGGGCCTAGCCTCAAAAATCGACCTGACATTGTCCGTCGTCATCGCCGCGGTTGCAGCTGTCGGCGTGCTGACGCTCCTCGGCCGCCAGCGCATCGTTCCACTCGATTCCGCCCTCGGCCTGACGCACCACGCAACTCTGGCGCTCGGCATCGTCGCGATCGCGTTGGCGCAGGGGCCGGGCATTGATCTGATGAGCTATCTGTTCGGCGACGTTTTCGCCGTCACGTCCACGGACCTGATTTGGGTTTATGTCGGCGGGGCGGTGGTCTTGGCAGCCGTCTTCTACCTCTGGGAGCCGCTTGTCCGGCTCTCTCTGCATGAAGACCTGGCGACCGCCGAGGGCGTCGATCCGCGGCTGCCGCGCGCCGCATTCGATCTGCTGCTCGCCATTGTCATCGCAGTTGCCATGAAAATCGTCGGGGTTTTGCTTGTCATGGCATTTTTAGTCGTTCCGGCTGTGGCCGCCCGGCCTCTATCGGGGACCCCGGTGCGCATGGCCATACTGGCGGCAATAATCGCCGTCATAAGCACGATTTTCGGGCTTTGGCTGTCTCTTTCCAGCGATTTGCCGGGCGGTCCGAGCATTGTCATTGCGATGTGCACTGTCGCGTCCATATCCCTTCTGGCGGGAAGCCGCAGACAAGGCTAGAACGTCGCCAATGGGGCATTGAGAGGTTTTCTGATGTCGCTCGGCGACAGCATCACCATGAAACCGCGTCATGAAACCGTCGCGGTCAACGTCGGCGGCGTGACCGTCGGCGGCGGCGCACCGGTCGTCGTCCAATCGATGACGAACACCGATACCGCTGACATCGCTTCGACAGTCAAGCAGGTCGCCGACTTGGCGCGCGCCGGTTCGGAACTCGTCCGCATCACGGTCGATCGCGACGAAGCTGCCAAGGCTGTGCCGCATATCCGCGACCAGCTGAGGAAGCGGGGCGTCACCGTCCCGCTCGTCGGCGACTTCCATTATATCGGCCACAAGCTGCTGGGTGAAAATCTGGACTGCGCCGAAGCTCTGGACAAGTACCGCATCAACCCCGGCAATGTCGGCTTCAAGGATAAACGCGACCGTCAGTTCGGCGCGATCATCGAGACGGCGCTACGCCACGGCAAGCCGGTTCGGATCGGCGTCAATTGGGGCTCGCTCGACGCCGAGCTCCTGACCCATTTGATGGACGAGAACGCGAAGGCCGCAGATCCGAAACCGGCTCGCGCCGTCATGCACGAAGCAATGGTGCAATCGGCACTTCTGTCCGCTGAGCGCGCCGAGGAGATGGGCCTTGGCGCTGACCGCATCATCGTGTCCGGCAAAGTCTCTTCCGTGCAGGATCTGATCGCCGTCTATCACATGCTCGCGCAACGCAGCCGCTACGCGCTGCACCTCGGGCTGACCGAAGCAGGCATGGGATCGAAGGGCATCGTCGCGTCATCGGCCGCCATCGGCATTCTGCTGCAGAATGGCATCGGCGATACGATCCGTTTTTCGCTGACGCCGGAGCCGGGCGGCGATCGCACCCAGGAAGTTCGCACTGCGCAGGAATTGCTGCAGACGATGGGCCTTCGCTCCTTCGTTCCGGTCGTCGCGGCCTGCCCTGGCTGCGGGCGCACGACGTCGACCGTCTTCCAGGAGCTTGCGCGCGACATACAAGACATGATCCGTGACCGCATGCCGGATTGGAAGACGCAGTATCCCGGCGTCGAAACGCTCAACTTTGCCGTCATGGGCTGCATCGTGAACGGCCCCGGCGAGAGCAAGCACGCCGACGTCGGCATCTCGCTGCCAGGCACCGGAGAATCCCCTGCGGCCCCCGTCTTCATCGATGGCAAGAAGGCGATGACGCTCCGCGGCCCGAACATCGCCACGGAGTTCAAGGCCATCGTCGAGGACTACATCGCCCGCCGCTTTGCCAGCCCCGCCATGGCAAATAGCGATGCAGCCGAATAGTCGACAGCGCGGGTAAACGTAAATTATCATTGATAGTTCAATACGTTAATTAACATAAACAGTTCCATGGCGGTGGTTTGCGACCATCCTTCGCTCGCGCGGATTTCTCCGCCGCGCTAAGTGGTAAGCGATGGTTATCACCTCTGATGACGAACCCTTATAAGCCTGCTGAGGTTTGCAAGAGGGGCGTCACGGCAAACTGCCACGAAGGAACTCATTCGGAATGAGCGACAGAAGCAGCACGTCCGAACGCCACCTCGTCATCGGCGCCGGCCCAGTCGGGCTTGCGATGGGCGCCGCATTGAAGCGCCGGGGTATCCCATTCGACATCGTCGACGTGGGATCAGGCGTTGGAGGCAATTGGCTGCACGGCGTTTATCGCTCCGCGCATATCGTCTCTTCGAAGAAGGCGACGGAATATGCCGACTATCCGATGCCCGAAGATTTTCCGGATTTTCCCTCCGCCGATCAGATGCTCGTCTATCTCACGGCATTCGCCGAAGAGCGCGGCCTCCTCTCGCATTGCGAGTTCAATAAAAGAGTTTCGTCCGTCGTTCCCGAGGACGCCAGCCGCTGGACGGTGACGTTCGCCGATGGCGATGTGAGAACATACAAAGGCGTCGTCGTATGCAACGGCCACCATTGGGATAAGCGCTATCCCGAGTTCCGCGGCACGTTCACTGGCGAAATTCTTCATTCGAAGGATTATCGCGACGTCTCGCAGGTTGAGGGCAAGCGCGTGCTCGTCATCGGTGGCGGCAATTCCGGCGTCGACATGGCGTGCGACGCTGGTCGCTTCGGCAAAAGCTGCGATATCAGCCTGAAGTCTGGCTATTGGTATCTACCGAAAACGTTTCTTGGCCGCCCTCTGACGGACATCCCGCTCTGGGGTCTGCCGATCTTCATGCAGCGTGCGATCCTCAAGGCGATCGTCAAGGTAAGCATCGGTGATTATCGCCGCTACGGACTCCAGCGGCCGGACCACAAATTGTTCGATCGTCATCCGGCATTTGGAACGGATCTCTTGGGCGCAATTCGCCTCGGACGTGTGAAGCCGCGTCCCGCGATCGATCATGTCAACGGAAAGACCGTGACGTTCGTTGACGGCTCGACCAGTACATATGATCTGATCGTCGCCGCAACCGGCTTCCACGCATCGTTTCCGTTTCTTCCCGACGGGCTCATCAAGGTCAAAGACAATGTCGTGCAGGTCTACAGCGGCGCGTTTCCTGCCGGAGTTCGCGGCCTCTACATTGTCGGATGGGCCCAGGCACGGAACGGCTTCGGCCGTCTCATAACGCCTCTTTCGGATCTCTACGCGCGCATGATCGCGATGCAGGACGAACTGGAGTTTCCGATTGGCACATTGATGGAGCGTTCGTTTACACAGCGTTTGCCGACGACGCATCTTGTCGATCCGGAAAAAACGCGCCGTCAAATTCGCCTAGCGCACTTGGTTCTGCCTCTGCTAAAGTTGCGCGACCGGCGTATGGCTCGAAAGGAGGCATTTGCCGCCGAAAAGGGCCGCATTCCGGTAAGGGCTTAGTCGAGCAGAAGTGAAAAGCCGTATTTAGAGGCTGCGCAAAAATACTCACCGAATAGCAATTATTTATTGACATAGCAGGCATCTGATTCGCGCATCGGCATCGCCTAATTGGAACCCCCACATTTGTTTAGGCGTTGTCGAGGGCGATAGTTCCAACGGGGTAAAACAATGAAAGCGTTCAGGCCGAAGTCGGTGCTGCTCAGCACCGCGATGATCTTGGCTGCTGCGAGCGGCAGCGCGCTGGCCGCAGATCTTGGGCCATATCAGCCATATAATCCTCCTCCTGCAGAGCCGGCGCCAATTTATCAACCGGCAATCTGGGACGGCGCTTACATCGGTATCAACGGCGGCTACGGATGGTCGAATGCGGGCCCGACCGATCCGGAGGGCGGATTTGGTGGCGGCCAGATCGGTTACAATTGGCAGCGGGATCGTCTCGTCTTCGGTTTGGAAGGTGACTTCCAGGGCGCAGACGTCAGTGGCCGCGCTTACACCTTCGAGGGTGATACCGCACATAGCGACATGAATTGGTTCTCGACCGTTCGCGGTCGCGTCGGTTTCGCGAGTGGCCCGTGGCTCTTCTACGCGACGGGCGGTCTTGCGATCGCCGACGTCGATAATCGGGTCAGCTTCGTCGATGCACCGTCGTTCCGCAGCAGCGATACGTTGACTGGTTATGCCGTCGGTGGCGGCTTGGAGTGGAAGTTCGCACAGAACTGGAGCGCCAAGGCCGAATATTTGTATCTCGGCCTGGGTGACTCTACGCTTCAAAATCGCGATGGCGACACGCTGCGCGTGAACAATGACGTTCAAACCGTACGCGTCGGTCTCAACTATCACTTCTAATGCAACGCGATTGGGCTGAGCCCTTGGTTAGCTAGCTGTCACGGCGTCCCATGTGCCGGGCAGCTTCAACCAGGGGCTCTGCTTTTGCGCCAAACGATTTCAGCGCCGCGACGGCGCTGTCGATTGAACGTTCGAGGTGCTCGCGTGCTTGCCGAATGCCCAAGAGGCCGATGAGCGTTGCCTTTCCAGCGGCTGCATCCTTGCCGGTCGCCTTGCCGACATCGGCTGTCGTGCCTTCCGCGTCGAGGAGGTCGTCGCTGATCTGAAACGCCGAACCGAGGTGTTCGCCGAAGGTCTTGAGCGCTGCCCTGTCGCCGGGCTTGGCGCGTCCGAGGATCGCGCCCATCTCGCACCCGGCCGTAATCAGCTGTCCGGTCTTCATCGACTGCAAGCGCATGACGTCGGCGATCGTCGCGGCTGGCTGCTCCGCCAGCCTTCCAGCCTCGAGATCAAGCATTTGGCCTCCGACCATGCCGACCGCGCCCGACGCGACCGCAAGTGCGTGGACAAGGCCCGCACGAACTTCGGCGTCCTTGTGCCGATGGGGCTCGCTGATCAGCTCGAACGCCAGAGCTTGCAGAGCATCACCGACGAGGATCGCCGTCCATTCGTCATAGGCCTTCCACACCGTCGGCTGACCGCGCCTCAGCTCGTCGTTGTCCATGGCGGGAAGATCATCGTGGACCAGAGAGTAGCAATGGATGCACTCCAGCGCCGCTGCGGCGGGGAGTGCCGCTTGCCGCATCACGCCGAAAAGCTTGGCACTTTCGAAAACGAGGAATGGCCGAAACCGCTTGCCGCCCGCCAGGACGGAGTGACGAAGCGCTTCCGCCAGGCGAGGGGGCGTCCCCGCGGCTTGTTGTTCCGCCAGGCATTCCGCAAGAAAACTTTCGACAGCTGTTGCGGCATTGCCAAGCTGGGTAAGAAATTGTGACACTACCCTTCACCTTCCTCGTATGGCCCCGCCGGCACTCAACATGGCCATTGTTCGGTGTTACCGGCCGACGCGGTATCGCACCGCAATCGGCATAAGCAAAGCATGGATCGGTCGCAGGAGACATCGGAACTAACTGCCGCGCCATCCGTCGAAACATCGGCGGAGGAAGGACGACCTGTCCAGGATACCGCACGAGCGCCCGGCACCGCGGGCTGTACACGTGAAGTATTGGAGATCATGCCGCCGCGTCCGCTACCGCCGATTGCATTTCGAGCCCTTCCAGAACCGTCGCTGGACATGGCGCCCCCGGCGCCGATGCCGGCACGCGTTTTCCTGCGTTCGGGCCCTGCCTTCGAGCTGGCCAATAGGCCGCCGTCCGAACGACCATCCGCCCCAGAACCCGCGGGCCAACCATCTCCCATCGACGCCGTGTTGTCGGAGATCGACGCCGAAGCGGCCGCGCGCTCGCTGACCGCGGTTGAAGGAAGGGGTCCGCAGGCGAGCGTAACAGCTCCCCCGAACCTCGGGAGCCTGATCCCAGGGGCGCCGAGGCTCGAAATGCCTGTGCCTCGACGAGAGCCCGCGTTTACAGGTCTTCAAGCAGACTTTGCGGTTCGCTCGAAGCTTGCGGAACCAGGTGCTGGGTTTAAGCCCGCAGATGCCGCCGGTTCTCGCTCCGTTGTGCGCCGGGCGCTCCGGATCGTTGCGTGGATCGTTGTAACATGGCTTGCGGTGGTTCTCCTGCTGATGGTTGCGTACCGCTTCGTCAATCCGCCCGCGTCGATGCTCATGCTGCAGCAGTGGCTCTCCGGCGAGAAGATCGTGAACACTTGGGTTCCGATCGAGAAGATGTCTCCGAACATCATCCGCGCCGTCATTGCGAGTGAGGACGCCCGTTTCTGCGAGCATCACGGCGTCGACTTTGAAGCTCTCAAGGGAGCCGTCGCGGACGCCAGCAACGGTTCGTCGCGGGGGGCCAGCACCATCTCGATGCAGGTCGTGAAAAACCTCTTTCTCTGGTCTTCCAGGAGCTATGTGCGCAAGGCCGTGGAGATGCCGCTGACGTTTGTCATGGAAATGCTTTGGTCCAAGCGGCGGATTATGGAGATCTATCTGAACATCGCGGAATGGGGGCCCGGCATCTTCGGCATTGAAGCCGCGTCACAGTTCCGCTTCCATAAACCCGCGAGCAGCCTGAGCGCGGGCGAGGCATCCAGGCTCGCCGTAGCGTTGCCCAACCCCAGGGTCCGCAACCCTACGAAACCCGGCCCCGGAATGCAGCGTCTGGCCCGCATCGTTCAGATGCGCATGCGTCGGACCGCGGCAGACCGGACGAGCTGCGTCCTGCCAAGACGTCGCAACTGAGGGCCTGCCGCGACCCTTCCGGCGGGATTTTACGGGGGGACTGGCGCTCCGCGTCTATTTTGCGTATAAGCCGCGCCCTGGGTTCTGAGCGTCGCCCAAGTCCGGCGTTGCCAGGCCAATCAGCAATCAATATAGCGTTCGGCATCCCCGCCGCGTGACCGGCGGCTCCGCAGCATTGGCGCGGGGGCAAATTGGAGCAAGACGATGGCAGTTCCGCGCAAGAAAACATCCCCGATGAAGCGGGGCCAGCGGCGTTCTCATGACGCCCTGAAGGCTCAGGCCTATGTCGAGGATAAGGAAAGCGGCGAGCGCCGCCGTCCGCACCATATCGACCTGAAGTCGGGCAAGTATCGCGGCCGCCAGATCTTGCCGCCGGCTTCCGACGAATAAGCACGTCTGCGATTGCCATAAATCGGACTAGGCTGGCGTCCTTGATGCCGGCCTTGTTGATTTTTGAACACGCTCCCTTGCTTGGCAAATCAGGGCGAGCGTGCCAAAAAGCCGGACATGCCCAAGCGGGGCCAAACGTAGGAGAGCCTTATGTCGGTTAGAGCTATTCCGCTCTTGGTCCTCGCCTTCGTCCTCTACAACGCAATCGTTTTGATGTTGGGAGTGGACGCACTGACAAAAGAAATCTTCCACGTACGTCTGTTGAGCGGTGGCGATTGGCAATTCACGTGGGGCGATTTCATTCTGCTCGTCACGCTGGTTTTGCTTTTCATCGAAATCGTCAAATCGACCTTCACGACGACGTCGACTCTGATCGATCATGCTCTGTCGATGGTCGTGTTCATGGCCGTCGGCGCTGAATTTCTGACCGTTCCGCAGGCCGCAACTTCGGTCTTCTTTCTGATCTTGGTTGCTACGCTGATCGATGTCGTCGGCGGTTACACGATCGGTATTCGTGTCGCTCGCCGCGATCTGAATATCGGCGCTGACCAGTAGCAGACCAGTAGATGACGGTCTGCTCTATCAACAGGCCGCGCATTCCACGTGTCAAAATCGACCCGATCTCGTACAATACTTCAGGTATTGTTAAGGTAACGCGTTTTGAGATCTGCATTGTCGCAGAAATGAAACGATATTGAATCACGTTTGCTCATGCTCCGCGCGAGACTCAAGTTGAGGTTGTGAATTGGCTTCCCCGACCACCGTCCACGGACAAGGGAGCGAGGGTGAAGCTGGCCCGGACGCGAACCATAAGCGCGACCCGCTGACCGAATCGGACGGTCTCGACCTCGTCGGTATCCTTTCATCGATCGAAGAGACCGCATACGCGTGGGACCTCGTTACAGGGCGCGTCGAGTGGGAGAGCAATGCAGCCGCCATTCTCGGCGTCACCGACATGACCAAAATTTCGACCGGCGCGGATTATCACGCGCTGATCGCGCCCGAGTATTTGAATGACAGGCTGGAAGTTTTTTCGCGCGGTGTCGCGACCGATCGCGTCCGCGGGGTCGCCTATCGCGTCCAATATCGAATAAATCCGGGCGGTCCGCGAAGCAGCAAGACCATTCGCGTCGAAGACCACGGCCGGTGGTGGCCCGGACCTGATGGTCATCCGATGCACGCCCGCGGTGTCATCCGGATCGTTCACGATCAATATCTCGAACAACAGCGCCTGCTCGTCCGCAATGACTTCGATGAACTGACTGGGCAGCTCAACCGCATTCGCCTGACCGAGGCCTTGAATACCGTCCTGACACGCCTTGAGCGCGAGCCTCAATCGTGCGGATTTTTGATGGTTTCGGTGAATAACCTCGCGGTCATCAACGACACCTTCGGAATCTCCATTGGCGATGAGGCAATCGCCGAGGTCGCGCGCCGGATTCGCGCCAAGCTGCGCGGTGGCGACATCATCGGCCGCTATTCGTCCAACAAGTTTGGCATCATCATGCTGAATTGCGGACCGGGTGCCCTGCGCATCGCAGCCGAGCGCTTCTTGAAAGTGATCCGCGATACGACCATCAAGACATCCGCAGGCCAGCTCTCCGCGACGATCTCGATCGGC
>DASZVX010000046.1:0-17590 GCA_035547255.1 Hyphomicrobium sp. | reverse complement strand
AAGATCAGGCGGGGCGGGAATGGGCACGTGAGGGACCCTCATGCGAGGATCTGAAACTTCGTTTCGGCGCGCCGAGCGGCGCGATTCGCGTCCCGTTAGTGTTAACGCCGAGTTAACGGATTTCCGGCAATGATGGAGTTTCGCGCACGTTTCGTGCCGGGAGTAGCTGTTATGTATCGCGTCGCGCTCGCCACGGGGCTTGCTACGGCATTGGCCGGCTGCAGTCTCGGGACATCATCCATCTCATCAGGTTTTATGGAGCCGGAAGCGACGTCATCGGTGTCGTCGGCTTCGCTGTCGCCGTCCATCAAGAGCGTCGGTCTCGGCGGTGATCCGTCCGCGCCGCGTGAGGTCAAGGTTGCCGCGATCGACAAGGCTCCGAACGGCAGCTTCGAGAAGGCGGCGCCGGGTGTGCTCGCCGATCGCGACTATTCGCATACGTCGTTGAATGCGGAAATGGCGCGCGACATCATCAACGCCTATCGCAAGAAGCATGGCCTGAAGCCGTTGAAGCTCAATCCCGAGCTGACAGAAGCTGCAAAGGCCCATTCGCGCGACCTCGCGAAATTTGATCGCATCTCGCACTATGGCTCCGATGGGTCGAACCCTTGGGATCGCGTCAAGCGGGCGGGCTATCACGCGCGTCTGACGGCTGAAAACGTCGGCACGGGTCAAATTGACTTCAACGAAGTCATGCGCGGCTGGGAAGAAAGCCCC
Organism: Hyphomicrobium sp.; assembly: GCA_035547255.1. GTDB lineage: Bacteria > Pseudomonadota > Alphaproteobacteria > Rhizobiales > Hyphomicrobiaceae > Hyphomicrobium_B. The sequence goes on along the minus strand of DASZVX010000046.1, from coordinate 16,873 downwards.
GGTCATAACAAGAATCTCCTGACACCGGACGCGACCCACATGGGCATCGCATTGGTTCAGGACCCGAAGACCGAATTCAAATCCTTCTGGACGCTCGTCATCGCTTCGCCGATGTGAGTTTTGGTTGGCGCTTGCGACTCTTTTGGTGGCGCCAGCGACTCGCGTTCCGCGAGCCGGCCGCTGGCGCTAGAGACGCGGCAGATTTTTCCAGATCGCGATCTTGATGTCGAGGCGATGCCAGACGACGATGGCGTTCATCAACGCAGCGCTCGTCAATGAGATCGCGGTGGCGCTGGCAGCGCCGACGAGACCGAATTTCGGCACCAATATAAAATTGAGCGTGACGTTCAGAAGCGCAGCTCCAGACAAGACGATTGCGCAGAGCTTCTGCTCTCCGAGCATGTTCAACAGGTATTCGACGGGCCCCATCGCAGATCGTGCCAGAAAGCCGACGACGAGAATACACATCACCGGATAACCCGTCGCAAATTGCGGTCCGAATAGCGACAGCAGCGGTTTGCCGAGCGCAAGAATGACGATTGCGCTCGCGAGCGACGGCCAGAACGTCCAGTTGACGGCGTCCTTTACGAAGTCTCTCAGACCATCGCGATCGCCGCGCGCGTGCAGGGCCGCGAACTTGTGCGCAACGGCGCTGCCCACGGCGTAGTGGACGAACATGATCAGGGCCATCGTCTTGCCGGCAGCGAAATAGATGCCGACGTCTGCAGGCGACATGAAGCGCGTCACGACGAGAATGTCGGTATTCTGCAGCAGCAGTTCGGCGCTCATCATGACGAGCAGCGGCAGCGAGATCTTGAACCACGCCGGGAAGTCGCTGGTTCGCGGTCCGGCAGGAATCGTCTTGCGCATGCGCCGATTAAGCAAGACGGCTTGCAGAATACCGGAGAGCCACGTGGCGACGATTGCTGCGGCCGCGGCCGTTGCGGCATTCATCGGTAGATGGGCCGCGTAGGCGACGAGCATCGATCCAAGCAGCAGGAGTGGACGAAGAATATACGGCGGCACGAGGGCAATGCTCATCCAGGCATTGCCACGTCCGATACCGTCTTGGACGTCGGTCAGCGCGTAGAGCGGCACGCAGACAAGGACGAGGTAGATCGGCAGCACGAAATGGCTCTGGATGTGATCCTGGAAAAGCCAGACGCCCAGGAGGCCCAACGCCATGACCGCCGTGCCGCCGCCGAGTGCGACGAGCCGGACGCCGTGCACGAGGCCACGCAACCGATCGAAGTCCCTGGTTTCGCGATAAACAGGCGCGAGGCGGATGGAGGCGAGGTTCAGCCCAAGATGCGAGATCGCGCCCAGTATAAGCACCCAGGTCCACATCGAGACGTAGATGCCATATTCAAACCCGCCCATCCAACGGGCCAGCACGATTTGCGTCAGATAGAGCAAGCCTGCACTCAGGACACGAACGGCGAATGCGAGAAGCGCATCACGCTGCGTTCGTTCGCGCTCGCCACTTGCGGCCAGAACATTGATCGTCTGCTTCAGGATGCCCGAGACAAAACCCCAAACGGCGGCGGCAGCGCCTCCGGGGTGTCTTATCTCAATGCGCGTAGCTGCCGCGCTGTCCCGGCTTTGTACTGCTGCGGTATTCACTGCAAATTTCCGTCGCCCAATCAGCTTTCGAGGCGTGTTCGTTCGCGCTGGCGAACGAGTTCGGCGACACCGCTCCAGGCCCATGCCCGCCCGGCGTCCCCCTTCTCGCCGTGATAGACAGCGAAGAAATCGGCGATTGCCGCAGCGAAGACGCCGTGCTTGCCCTCTAGAACCTCTGCCATCGCGCCAACATCCCGGGGCGTCGGTGTGAAGTCCGGTTCTTGCGTCCGGTGAATTCGCGACATCGACGACATTGTATGGTCCTACTCCAGGTCTAACTACCGATTGATGAAGCCGGGAAAGCAAGTTTGACGCCACATTGCATGGGCTTCCTTCGTCGCGCTGTTCGGCCTAGGTTAATCCGTCGTTGCTATTGGCCGTTAAGCACGCGGAAGGCCGTCATGAGGTTTGTTTTTGGCATAGCGGCAGGGGTTATGGTTCTCGGTCCGACGGATGCGGCGTCTGCGCTGGCGTCTGGAATCGTGACCGAGCGTTCCGGAATAGAACGCGTCCAGGCTGAGGCTGGGACGGGCGTCCCCGGTTCGGGCACCGAACGGCGGGCCAAGGCCGGTCCCAAACGTCACCGCCCGCGGCCATCGCCGAGTGAGCGTCGCAACGAGGACAACGGCGGGGCAGGCCCGAACGTCAACCCACCTCCGGATGCGATGGAGCCCCCCGGCTGTATCTATCGGAAAGAGCCGCTCGGGCTCATCGTGTAGGAAGGCGCACGTTACGGCGAGGCTGCTTCGGCAGCTTTCGGCTGCACGGCGTCCGGTGCGGCGGAGCCTTGCGTGCTTTCAGCAGGCTCGTCGGCAGTAGCGTCGCTCTTTTTCTTTCCTGCCTTGGCTTTCGATGCCGCCAGCTTGCTCTTCGACTTGTGCTTGGCGATGTGATGCCGGTGCTTGCCGCCGCAACTCCAGGCTGCGACGGTGTCGCGGACCGAGGAGACTCCCTTGGCATTTGGATCGACCGGAAGGGTATCGATCGTCGGCATGGCGAAGAGCGCCTTCCAGTCGTAGTACTGGAATCCGTATTCCAACAATGCCGCCGAGCGGATGGCGCGCTCGTTGCCGGAAGATTCGCCGAGAACGATCGCCATCAACCTCCGACCGTCGCGGGTTGCGGTGGCGGCGACGTTATAGCCGGAATCGCAGGTGAAACCGGTTTTCAACCCGTCGGCGCCGGGGAATGTCCTGAGCAGCGCGTTGTGGCTGCCAAGGCGCCGCTTGCCGATGTACATCGCCGGCATCGACCAATAGCTGTTGTATTGCGGGAACTCCGTCACGACGGCGCGTGCGATCTTCGCGAGGTCGCGCGCGGACGTGAGTTGACCCGGGGACGGCAGGCCGTTGGTGTTGTCGAAATGCGTTCGCGTCATGCCGAGGCGTTGGGCCGTTGCGTTCATCTGATCGATGAAGGCGCTTTCGCTGCCGGAGATCGCTTCGGCAAGCATGACCGTGACGTCGTTCGCGGACTTGACGATGACGGCTTGCAGCGCCTTTTCGACGGTCAGCTTTTCGCCGACCTTGAGGCCGGCCTTACTCGGGGGCTGCAGAGTTGCGACGAGAGAGCAGGGGATTTTATCGTCGAGATGAAGCTTGCCCTCCTTGATCGCCTGGAACGCAAGGTAGGCGGTGGTCAGCTTGGTCAGCGATGCGGGATACCAGACATCGTCGACATCTTCCGAGTAGAGCACCTTTCCGGTCGACAACTCGAACAGCAGCGTGGGGCTCGCCGATGCGGGCGTCATTCCGGCTAGGCAAAACAACACCGTCGCTGCGATTTGAGCCACTCGTGCTCGCATGAAGGACTCCGGAATTTCAATTTCGTTCGGCTATCATATTCGCGATGAGCGCGCCAACCGAACCTCGTTCTTGTTCTACCTTAGGGTGAGTTGTGTTGCTTATGCGGCGCTTGGCGCGAGAAATATCCACATAACGCTCTCTTGCTGCGCCATGGCAAGTCATCTACGCAATGCTGCCCAATTTACGCTAACCGCATGATTGCTAGCCGGTTCCCAGTTTCCGAACTTTGCTCAATTCCGAGCGTTGAGCCATCGCGCGGCGGGTGATGCACCGAACCACAGTGCCGATTCCTAAACATTGCCGTCGATCGTATCCAGCCGGCGGCCGATATCGCTGAGGGACACTCGACGGCATGCAACATCCGACGTTGGAAAATTCCGATGATCCTCAAGGCGAAGCGCGGCGCCGGGTCGCGATTTTTGGCGCGCTGACACTTGTTCTGCTTCTCGCGTCTCTCGATCAAACGGTCGTCTCGACGGCGCTGCCGACAATCGTTCGCGAGATCGGCGGCCTGTCTCACCTTTCTTGGATCGTCACCGCGTATCTTTTGGCAACCACCATTGTCGTGCCGCTTTATGGCAAGCTCGGCGATCTTTTCGGGCGGCGGATCATTCTGCAAGCGGCCGTCATTATTTTCCTTGTCGGGTCGGCGCTTTGCGGTCTGGCGCAAAACCTGCCGGAGCTGATTGCATTTCGCATCGTGCAAGGACTTGGCGGCGGTGGCTTGATCGTGACCGCCGTCGCGGTCGTCGGCGACGTCGTGCCGCCCCGAGAGCGTGGCCGCTATCAGGGCTTCTTCGGCGGCATCTTCGGACTCTCGACGGTACTTGGACCGCTGATCGGCGGTTTCATCGTCGATAATCTGTCCTGGCGCTGGATCTTTCTTATCAACCTGCCGTTCGGTCTGGCCGCCTTGGTCGTGATCAACAGAACGTTCAGGCCGCACAGCCGGACCACAAGAGTGGAGATCGATTACGTCGGCGCCTCGCTTCTCGCCATTGCGCTGACGAGCGTCGTGACAATCACGAGCCTCGGCGGGACGCTGGCGCGGGAAGCGCCCGTCAGCATGTTTGCGATTTCGGCGCTCGGACTTATGGCGCTCGGATTGTTTCTCTATGCAGAATCGGTCGTGCCCGATCCGTTGCTGCCGCTTACGCTGTTCAAGCGGCGGGCATTCGTGATCGCGACGTCGGTTGGCTTCATTGTGGGCATGGCGTTGTTCGGATCGATCACCCTGATGCCGGTTTATCTTCAGGTCGTTCAAGGCCTGGACCCCACGAGTGCCGGTCTGCACATGACGCCGATGATGCTCGGCGTTTTCGTCAGCTCGGTCACGAGCGGGCAGATCATCAGCCGGATCGGCCGGTACAAGATATTCCCTATTGTAGGCACCGCGCTGATGACGCTCGGCCTCGTTCTTCTGTCGGGGATCACACTCGAAACATCGGCGGAGATGGCGTCGGTCTACATGCTGTGCCTTGGACTGGGCCTCGGCATGGTGATGCAGATTCTCGTCATGTCGGTTCAGAACGCCGTGGCCTACGAGCAGCTTGGCGTTGCGACATCCGGAACGACGCTTTTTCGATCGATCGGAGGCTCTGTCGGTGCGGCGCTGTTCGGGGGCATTTTTTCCTATACGCTGCAGCACAAACTCAATGCGTCGGGGCCGGAACTTTCCGGGATTGGAAACGATCCCGCAGCTATCGCAGCGCTTACCGAGCCGTTGCTCTCGACCTATCACGGGCTCTTCGTTGAATCGCTTCGCCCGGTGTTCATGACGGCGGCGGCGCTGGCGTTCACAAGCTTCCTTTTGACGTTCGGCATCAGGGAAGTGCCGCTCAGGACCAGCCTTGCTCCGGAGCCGGCGAACGATCCGCTGCAGATGCTGCGCGATGCAACCTCGCTCGAAGAGTTGGAGCGCATCGTCGAACGCAATACGGCGCGGGAAAATCGCTGGCGCGTCTACCAGGATTCCGCGAAGCGGGTCGGTGTCAATCTCGAGCCGGACGAATACTGGCTTTTGGCCCGCGTCGGCGAACGCGGCGGCCGGGAAAGCCGTAGCGAACTCGAGAAGCGCTTGACGCTCGACGAAAAGGTGAGCGCCCGCTTGTTCGCGGCGCTCTTGGCGTCGGGAATGGCGGCCAAAGTCGGCAGCGACGTCGTCGAACTTACACCAGACGGCCGCGCAGCCTACGACCGTCTGTTGCGCAAACGTGAGGACGACCTGAGGCACATGCTCTCCGAATGGGATCGCAACGAGCATCCGGAAGTCCGCGCATTGCTCCGCGAGATGGCGAGCTCATTTGCCCGCACACCTCCCGTGAAGCCGAGCCGGTAAGCAGCTAGGCCTTGCCGATTTCGTTCAGGGCCGCAACGTCGGCGTCGCTCAGGTTGATTGCGACGGACGCTACGTTTTCTTCGAGGTGGCGAACCTTCGACGTGCCCGGGATCGGCAGCATGTTGGGGCTTCGCCGCAGGAGCCAGGCGAGCGCGATCTGGCTCGGCGCGGCGCCGTGCTTCTTGGCAATGCTCTCAAGGCGTGAGCCCGGTTTGGCAAGATCGCCGGAGGCAAGCGGATACCAGGGGATAAAGCCGATGCCATTTTTCTCGCAGAAATCGAGCACGTCTTCGCTGTCGCGGTCGGCGAGATTGTATCGGTTCTGAACGGTCGCAACCTGGAAGTATTTCTGCGCCGCCTGGATGTCCTTGATACTGACCTCGCTGAGGCCGACATGGCGGATCAGGCCTTCCGCCTGCAAGGCTTTGATCGCGTCAAACTGCTCGTTCTGCGGAACATGCGGATCGATGCGATGGAGCTGCCAGAGGTCCAGCCGCTCGACGCCGAGCCGGCGAATGCTGAGAATGACTTGCTGGCGGAGGTATTCGGGTTTGCCGAGGGGCACCCAGGTTCCAGGGGCAGGCCGAAGGAGACCCGCTTTGGTGGCGATCACGAGGCCCCGGTAGGGATGCAGGGCCTCACGGAGGAGGCGCTCGCTCACCTCGGGTCCGTAGGAATCGGCGGTATCGATCAGGTTGATGCCAAGCTCTGGAAGTCTGCGCAGCGTCCGCAGGCACTCGGCGCGGTCCTCGGGCTCACCCCAAATGCCATTGCCTGTCACACGCATCGCCCCGAAACCCAGTCTTACGACCGGCAGATCGCCGCCAATCGAAAAATGTCCGGCGCGTTCGATCGTCTCTGCGGTCACTGTCATGATGGATGCCTTTCTGGTCGCGCTGAGTATTTGAAGTTTTGCTTCGGGCAGCATGTAGGAACGGAATTCTTTCTTTTGCAGAGCAGCAGACGCGAGGTGGTGCGATATGCCTCGCAGGTGCTGTGGGCGCGGGTCCTCGAAGGCCTAGCCAATGCCTGATTGATTTATGAGCGTTCGGCGGATTTCGAGCCAAAATCAGCAAAACTTAACGGTCGCTTCACGCGGCACCCCTAATCTCGATTGCATCAGCGTCGAGTTTCCGGCACGATTCAGTGATCTTCTGCCATTGCGGTGGAATACCACGAACCGGAACGTAAACTTGGCGTGAACGTTTCAAGTCCGACGGGAAGAAGGGGCCGTTCCAGCCTTCCGGCCTGTCTACGGTAGGGCGTATCAAATGTTAAGCGTGTCGGCGTTAGCGCGCATCAGAAATTGTGCCAGCGCAACCCTGATTTTCATTTCGGCGCTCAGTGTTTCAGATAGCGCGGAAGCTCGTAATCGCGTTCGCGATGCGGGCGACGATCAAGTCACACAACAGGCGCTCACCGGTACTCCGGTCATCGCGGTCGTTTCGATCAAGGACCAGCGCATCTCGGTCTATGATGCCAAAGGCAACGCGATGCGGGCGGCTGTTTCGTCGGGCCAGACCGACTATGAAACACCGGTCGGCGTCTACAGCGTGCTCCAGAAACAGGAAGAGCACTATTCGAATATCTACGACGACGCATCGATGCCGTTCATGCAGCGGATCACGTGGTCCGGCCTCGCGCTTCATGCCGGCGTGCTGCCGGGATATCCGGCGTCGCATGGCTGTGTGCGCATGCCTTATGAATTCGCGCAGCAACTTTTTCCGCTGACGAGGTTGGGTCTGCGCGTCGTCGTCGCGCATGATGATGCTGCGCCGTCGGATATTTCGCATTCGCTGCTTCCGAAGCCGCTGCCTGCGGCCGAAGCTGCGGTTGCCGTTCCCGCGACGTTCGAGGATGACGTCACCGACCAGGGAGATCTCAACGTCTTCGAGCCCGACGTTTCAAAGTGGCCGGCGCGCGCAGCCCAGATGCAGGCGCTCAAGGCGGTCGCGTCCGAAAAAAGTCTCCTGGCGCAGACGGCGATTTCGCAAGCCGACGAGTTGAAAGCTGTCGTCGACGATAAAAAAGCCATTCACGCAAAAGCCGTGAAGCAGTTGAAGCGTGCGGAAGCCGCCAAGAAAGCTATCGAAGCTAAAGTCACGCGAGCCGATAAAACCCTTCTGGCCGCGAAATCACCTGCCGCAATGAAGCGCGCGCAAGATAAAAAAGATAAAGTCGCCGCTGCGGCCAAGGTCGTGAACGACAAGTATGATGCGGTGAAAGCCAGCGTCGATGCGGCGGAGAAAGAGCTTACTGCGGCGACGGCGGAATGGACGAAAGTCGATGACGTCAAGAAGGCTGCCGTGGCCGTAATGCAGGCTGCAAAGTGGAAGACGTATCCGGTTTCGATGTTCATCAGCCGCACGACGCAGCGGCTATATGTTCGTCAGGCCAATGAACCGGTATTCGACGCTCCGATTACGATCGCTCAGCCGGACGAACCCATCGGAACACATGTCTTCACGGCCGTCGACTATAAAGACCACGGCAAGGATCTGCGCTGGCAGGTCGTTTCAATCGCGCGGCATTCAGACGAGGATACCGATTCCGTTTCGTACAAGAAGCGGCGCGTTGCGAACCTCAACTACAGTGCACCTCCGACTGATGTAGAGCAGGCATCTGCAGCTCTCGACCGCATTACCATTCCGCCGGAGGTGGCGTCGCGGATTTCCGGTTATGTTTGGCCGGGGTCCTCGCTCATCGTTTCGGACGAGCCGCTGAGCAAGGAAACGGGCAAGGCGACAGATTTCATTGTCGTAGTCAGCACCGAACCGCAAGGCGGTCTCAAAAAGCGGCCGCGCAACACTGCGCCGTCCGATATGCGCGATGATGGTTACGATTATTATGACGGCTATGGCCGCTACGATCGATACGACCGTTATGATCGCTACGATCGGCGCTACCGAAACAGGCCGGCGTTCTTCAACTGGTGGTGACGCTTAGCAGTGGCTGCCCGCCGGGCGGCCACTACTTCGAGTCCGAATCCTTCTGCAAGGTTGCGATCGCTTCCTGCACGGTCGTCATGAATTGGGCCGGGAACAATATCGTCGAATTCTTTTCCGTCGCGATTTCGGCCAACGTTTGCAAGGTGCGGAGCTGTAACGCTACCGGATGTGCTGCGATGATGTCAGCGGCTTCGCCGAGCCGAACCGCCGCCTGGAACTCGCCTTCCGCGGCGACGATTTTTGCACGCCGCTCGCGTTCTGCTTCGGCTTCCTTCGCCATTGCCCGCTGCATGTTGTCCGGAAGAATGATGTCCTTGATCTCGACGGCGGTCACCTGAGAGCCCCAGGGCTCGGTGTGCGCGTCGATGACATTCTTGATCTGCTCGTTGACCTTGATGGTTTGCGCCAAAAGCTCATCGAGTGAGAAACGGCCGACGACATTGCGCACGGTCGTCTGGCTGATCTGATTGATCGCATCGTAGACGTTCTCGATGGCGATCACCGCTTTTTCAGGGTCGACGACGTGATAGTACGCGACGGCGGCGATATCGATCGAAACGTTGTCCTTGGTGATGATCTTCTGTGATGGGATTTGCATCGTTACAGTGCGCAACGAAACGCGCGTCATCATCTGGAACGGGTTGAAGATCAGCGTCAGGCCGGGTCCACGTACGCCTGCGAATTTTCCAAGGACAAAAACGACGCCGCGCTCGTACTGCCGCAGAATGCGGATCGAACTCGCGACGTAGAGGAGGATGATAAGTATAGGTATTGTTCCCATCGCCTTTTCAACTCCCTGCTGCCAATGCGAGCCTAGGGGATTTCGTTGAGGCCGGGAAGCCGTGGGTTATCGAGCCGGGCTGAGCGTGGTTGCAATCGCGCCTTGCACGCCGGATATCAGGATCTGGACGCCAATGCAGAGGAGGAGAAAAGCCGAAAGCCGCGTCAGGATACGTGCGCGTGCGGGGCCGAGGAGCGCCACCAGCCGATCTGCGGACGCGTAGCAGATGGCGATAACGATCGCGACGGCGATCGCGGCTCCGGTTGCGCCAGCGAAAAAGGGCAGCGAGGCCTCCGTCGTGGACGGACGGCTAGCGCTGAGCGCAATGGCAACCGAAATCGTGCCTGGGCCGGTCGTGAACGGCATGGTCAGGGGAAAGAAGGCGACGTCGCTTCCCCAGGCGGCGGGTGCGGCGTGGTCGTGCTTGCGGTCTTCGTTCTCCTTGGGATCGTAGAGCATGCCCCACGCACTGGCTGCGACAACAAGGCCGCCTGCAACGCGCAGCGCATCGATGCTGACGCCGAAGAAGCTCATCAGGGATGCCCCGATCCAGAGCGATACCAGCATGACGATGGCGGAATAAAATGCGACGCGATAGGCGAGCGTTATTCTTTCGGCGTGAGGTCGGCCAACGGTCACCTGACTGTAGATCAGCGCGCCGCCGATCGGATTGACGATCGAAAACAGCGCCGGCAGGGCAACCAGAAAACTACCGACCATGCCGGTGAGGATGTCCATTGTTCCAACAGTCACGTGGTGGAGCGAAGCGCCCTTCTTAAAGTCGTTCCGTATTGTAGGGAAGAGACGCGGCTGCGCTTACCAGGCGCTTGCGCGCTTGGCGCCGCCAAAGATTTCATCCAATCGCCGCCTAGTCGCTGCCGTTATCGTGTCGGGAAGGTCGTCGAGCGCGAAAAAGCGTTGTTCGATGATTTCGGCGTTCGGTTTGGGGATGCGATCCTGCCGCCAGTGATCAACGATAAAGAGCACGACATGGTCGCCGGGAAAAACGTCGAAGTTCGTGTAGATGCCGAAAAGCCGGGCGGGCTTCACGAGAGTTACCCCGGCTTCCTCATCGAGCTCGCGGCACAAGGCGTGATCGATCGTTTCGTTCCGCTCGACGCCGCCGCCGGGGAAATGCCAGCCGGGGCGATAGCCGTGACGGATCAAGAGAACGTCGGATGCTTCGTTGACGACGACGCCTTGCGCGCCAAGCGTCACGAGGTCGGCGCGTCGGGAGAGGAAAGATGCAAGCCGGAGCAGCATGATCAGAGCCTCCAGCCGTAGAGCCAATCGAAACCTGCCATGACTCGCGTGGGTGGCGTCAGTCGCATGACGGTGTTGCGTGCGAGGGCGGCAGCACCCGCCATATGATAGATACGGCCGTTCCTTTGCGAGGCGTCGGCGACGCGACGAGCACGTTGGCGGCGTGCTTGCTCATATTTCTGAAGCGAGGCCGCAACTCCGTCCCGCCTTTCGCTGAGAGCGGCGGCCAAAGTCACCGCGTCTTCAAGGGCAAGCACCGCGCCTTGGGCGAGGAACGGCAGCACGGGATGCGCTGCGTCTCCGAGCAGCACCGCGCGGCCCTTCGACCATCGTTCGAGCGGCGGCATCGTGTAAAGCGACCAGCAGCGCCAGTTGCGAGCCTTTGCGATGAGCGTTTGCAACGGGTGCGCAAAATCGCGAACCTTTTCGTGCACGGTTTCCGCGGATGCGCATGTATCCCATCCAGAATCGCGCAACGGATCGTCGGCAATGACGACGAGCGCGATGTCGCGTCCGGCATTGACGGGATAGTGGACGACATGCGCGCCTGGAGCGAGCCAGATGTGGACCGCGTTGGGTGTCAACTCGGGAGGAAGATCATCAGCCTGAGTGACGCTGCGAAACGCAGCTTTGCCTACCGGCTGCGGTGGGACTCCCCGAGCGATTTCGTTGCGAAGGCCTGACCAGAGTCCGTCCGCACAAACGAGAGTGGATGCGTCGGTGGTTTCGCCCTGGGTGCTCGTCGCGCGGATGCCGTCGTCGATGGCAAAGGATGAAATTTCGACGCCGGTTCGAAGCTGGATCAGCGAGTCGGCTTGAGCGCATCGACGCAGCGCGCCATGCAGATCCTTTCGATGTGCTGTCCAATAGGGAGAGCCGTGTCGCTCTGCGATCCATGCGCCAAGAGGCAGACGCGTCAGCTCGCGTCCTGTCTTGCCGTCCCGGACGCTCAGTGCATCCGGCGTGGCGGCGTGTTCGCGTAGCAGCTTCGCGACACCGAGGTGTTCCAGAATGCGCGTGCCGTTCGGGCCGATCTGTATTCCTGCGCCTTCTTCCGGAAACGTCGCGCGACGCTCGTAGACGTCCGACGCGATACCCTGCTTGGAAAGTGCGAGTGCCGTCGCGAGGCCGCCAATGCCGCCGCCTGCAATTGCGACACGGAAGGGCTTCGCGTTCATCAGTCGCTGCGCCGGATCTGGGAGGCGCTCCGGTTCATCGGCTGATCAGGCAGCGTCGGAGACGAGGCTGTTCTTCGGGTCGCTCTCGTCGGCCTTGAGCCGCGGGTCGTAGATGTAGAGCGTCGAGCAATACGGGCAGAGGATCTGGTTGTCCTGCCCCATGTCGAGATAGATGTGCGGATGGTCGTAGGGCGGGCGTGCGCCCATGCAGTTGAATTCCTTGACGCCGATGAAAATGCGCTCGGCGCCGACGTCGTTTGCAAAATGTGGGATCAGTGCTCCGGCCATGCGACGCCCTTTTGCGAATTGAAGATTTGCGGCCGCACCATACCTTCTGGGCGCCGATGATGGTAGGGGAGATACCCCATACTTGCAGCGACTGGGTAGCGACGGCATGAAGCAGTTCGACAGTGCGGGCGTTGATATCGCCTATCTCGATACCGGTGCCAGCACGGAAAAGCCGCCGGTCTTGTTGATTCACGGCTTTGCGTCGAACGTCGAGACGAACTGGGTCAATACCGGCTGGGTCGATTTTCTTGGCAAAGCCGGATACCGCGTCGTCGCGCTCGACAATCGCGGGCACGGTCAAAGCCAGAAACTCTACGAATTGACCGACTACGGTGCGCCGCTGATGGCGGAGGATGCGCGGCGCTTGCTCGATCACCTCGGCATTGGGCGAGCGCACGTCATCGGATATTCGATGGGTGCGCGCATTGCCGCATTTCTGGCGCTCGCACATCCTGATCGCGTCGATCATGTCGTCTTCGGCGGCCTTGGGATCAATATGGTGCGCGGCCTGGCCGGAACCGGGCCGATTGCGCGGGCTCTCGAAGCGGAGAGTGTCGAGGACGTCACCAACCCCACGGCGCGGACGTTCCGCGTATTTGCAGAGCAGACGAAAAGCGACCTCAAGGCACTTGCTGCGTGCATTCGCTCGGCGCGGGCGCCGATCACGGCAGAGATGGTCTCTGAGCTTGCTGCTCCTGTCTTCGTTGCAGTCGGTGAGACGGATGTCATCGGCGGGTCCGCGGCAGATCTTGCGAAGCTCATTCCCGGTGCGCGCGGGTTTACGATCCCCGGCCGCGACCACAACCGTGCCGTTGGCGACAGGTCGTTCAAGGCGGAGGTCCTGGCATTTCTCGAAGCCCGCTGAATACCGGGGGTAAACGATTGCCCCGACGTGCCGTCGGCTGGCTCGACAATTGAGAGGGATGCCGCAGAGCCGGACATCAGGCACGTCAGGGCACATCACCCGCGAGGCGCGGGCTGCCCCGCGGGCATTTCTCGATTGCGCGCTCCCTCCGCACGTCTTCGGATTGGTACGCGATACAGATCCAATCGAAGACGCGGGACCAGCGCATTCCGGACTGGTACGCGGGACGTTTCCGAGCCGGCCAGCGCCTTTGGGAGCACAAGCCCATTAACGGCACTCGATGACGCCGGGATTTCAGGCATATGTCGGAATTGAGTGAACTGTGGATAACTTTATTAATTCGCGATCTGAAGCTTGACGGCAACGCCTTGCATTGCCTGGTGCGATTCGATTGGTTGCCTCGGCTTTGACAAAGCGAAGACCAAAACCAGCCTGAAAAATATGGGATTTTAGGGTGCTGGCGGGCACTTTTTTACTCTTGGTTAACGTTACCTCCGTTTACTTGGCCCGTCATGGTCCCGCGTCGTATCCGCGTATTCGCTCCGCTGACTGTCCTGCTGTTGTCCGGGCCCGCGCTTTTGTCGGGTTGCGGGACCGCCGGGACGAATTTCGTCGTCAAAGACGATCCGTGGCGCTCGCCCGAAGAGCGCGCTTGCCTCGCTTCCGGCGTCGTCCGGCAAACGGCATTTGTCCATGAGCGTTCGGCGCTTGGCGGTCCGAGCGTGTGCGGTGCTGAAATTCCCTTCGAGATGTCGGCGGCAGACGGCGGACGCGTCGTGCTGGAGCCTCCAGCGTCGCTTCGCTGTCCGATGATCCCTCAGATCGACAATTGGGTGAAGAACGTCGTCGAACCGGCGGCGCGGTATTATTTCGGGCAAAACCTTGCCGGTCTCAAGATTCTCGCATCCTACTCCTGCCGTCCGATGAACAGCGTCGAAGGTGCGCAGATCTCGGAACACGCCTACGCCAACGCCGTCGACATCGGCGGCTTCCAGTTGGCGAACGGCGAAACGATCAGCGTGCTGCGCGGATGGAACGGCTCGGACCGCGAGCAGGCGTTCCTGCGGCGCGTACACGACGGATCGTGCGATTACTTCACCACCGTGCTCAGCCCGAACTACAACAGGCTGCACGCCGACCATTTCCATCTCGATCTTGCGCACCACGGGCGCGACGGGTTGATGCGTATCTGCAAGTAATTGCGCCGCGCGGATTTCGGTATGCGTGCAGAAACGCAGCAAATCCGCTAGAAGCGCGTTATGACCTGGGATCACGACCCGCCGCCTGGAACTCGCCGCGGCTATCATCATGGAAACCTGCGCGAAGCTTTGATGAAGGCGGCGCTGGACCTGATTGCCGCGAAAGGACCGGCGGGATTCACATTTGCGGAAGCGGCGCGGGCGGCAGGTGTCAGCCCTGCAGCACCCTATCGCCACTATCGCGACCGCGATGCGCTGATGGCGGACGTGGCACGACGGGCGTTCGAGCTTTTCGAAGCGAAGCTCAAGCAAGCCTGGGCCGACGGCACGCCCGATCCGTTCACTGCGTTCGAGCGCGTCGGGCGGGCGTATCTCGATTTCGCGCGTGCGGAGCCCGCGCAATATTCAGCGATGTTTGAGTCCGGGCTCTCGTTTCAAGCCTTTCCGGATCTGCACGTCGCGGGCGACCGGGCTTTCAACGTCCTCAGGGACGCTTGTGCGGCGCTGATCGCGACGATGCCCGAGGGCAAGCGCCCACCGGTCATGATGATGGCCTTACATATTTGGGCCGAAGCGCATGGGATCGCGTCGTTGTTCGCTCGCGGCGACGAAGCGCGCCGCCCCATTCCGATGAGCCCCGAAGACCTACTCGACGCGGCCGTGCTGATCTATCTCGATGGGCTCGGAGCGCGGCCCAAGGCGCGCTGAGGTGGCATAAATTTCCACAGGGGTGTGGGTGGTATATGAATAATTAAAAGCAAAAAAGCATCAGGACTGGGCGTTGTAAGGTAATTCTACGCTGGCAGACGCCTCTTGCTCTTCATGCTGCATCTTTGTTTCGAGATCCGACAGAGCTTCGCGGATCACCGGGTTGTTCTCTGCCAAATTTTTCAAGGCAACGTATAGCTGGCGAGACTCTTCCAAAGCTTTCTCGGACTTAGCGAGATTTTCCTCCACTTCATTATATAGCTGGCGGGTGTCTGAGTTGAATTCTCTTGCTTCGCGTATAACCGCTCGCTTCTCGATCGCGGTGCCGATTGATGAAGTAATGTGCCAGACGAAGAAGACTGTAAGACCAAGGTAAGCGATAGCACCTGAGTAATACGTATATTTAGCCCCGAGCTGATCATCGACCAAAAAGAGAAAAGTCGGGATCAGGTAGGTCGCCATAAGTCCGATACAGACGACCCCGACTGTTAGGCCGATAAGACCCAACAGAAAGTTTGTGATTAAAGTTCCGAACGTCTTCTCAAACCGATCAACAAGACCGGATAGGCCGAGGTCAATCACGACTGAGCGCCCTATGGAAATGAGTGGGCGACATACGCAACCGAGTCGTTGATTTAGTGCAACACCGATAAGCACCAAGATCCTTTCTCGGCATCGGCAACAATTCGCCGGCCTAAAGGCTTGGCGCGTTCGCTGCGCAATGCCGGAAAAATCGTTGGGCGGTCACTTGAACTCGGCTCTTGCTGTCCCACCTATGTGAATGTAAAACACATTTACATCCTAACCGAGGAGAGGGTGGCGATGGCGCAAGTGGTTCAGACTCTGGACGATTTCGGCAAGCCGGCATGGATTGTCGCGATGGTCCTTGGGTTCGTTCTTTTCTGGCCGATTGGGCTCACCATCTTGGCCTATATGCTTTGGAGTGGACGCATGAATTGCGGATGGCACGGTGGACGCGGACGGTGGGACAACCGGTTTGCGGAGCGGTTCGGACGAGCAAAGGACCGCGTCGAGAGTGAAATGCGAAATTTTGCACGCGGCGCGTATTCGAGCGGCAATAAGGCGTTCGACGACTATCGCGAGGCGACGCTGAAACGCCTGGAAGAAGAGGAGCGCGAGTTCCGTTCGTTTCTCGAGCGTCTCAGGCAGGCCAAGGACAAATCCGAGTTCGATCAGTTCATGTCCGAGCGTCGCGATCGGCCCGCCGCGAGTGACGGCGCTGTCTGATCGTGAAGGACGACGCATGAGGCGGCCACTGCGGTCGCCTCATTCATTTCGAACGTGATTTATCTCGAGCGTGATTTCTCGGCCAATCGGAGGCGACAGATGCACCTGCTTCTTTTCCCGTTGCTGCCGCTGCTGCTGGTACCGCTTTTCTTGGCGGCCATGATGGTGTTCGTTGTCGGCGCTATTCTGTTCAGGATTTTGTTCTTCGTTGCGATCGCTGCGTTGGCCGGCGCGTTCTTGCTGGGCGGCGGCCTTTTCCGGGCGTGCGCTTCCGGTCCGCGACAACATTGCTGGCGACATCCGAACCGCCGGTTCGATGAACCGCCGCGGCGCGATCCCGGCAACTCCGCCTTCGATGACTATCGGCGTGCAACTTTGAACAGGCTCGAAGACGAAGCGCGGGAATTTCGCACGTTTCTCGCCAAGCTGAGGCAGGCCGCGGACGCTGCCGATTTTCAGGCATTCCTGAAATCGCGGCGTGCGGGCGGTTCTTAAGTTTTTTGGCAAATTGCGCGTGTGCACGGGTGTTCGCGGTGTGTACACCGGACGCCAAAGCATACCTGGTATTTCCTGCTTTCCGCCATTGTTGCTGTAATTTTAGGGGAAGTCCGTCCCGTCCTCCCCTATGC
>DASZVX010000045.1:0-4820 GCA_035547255.1 Hyphomicrobium sp. | reverse complement strand
CGGATAGCCGCCGGCGATGAGGAAGGCGATGTCGTGATGTCCGAAGCCGCGGATATTGGCCTCCGGATAAAGCAGCCCACGCGTGCGCAGTTCGCCCCGGTTGTCGTAGAAGACACGTTGGAGAAATGTGGAACCGGTCTTGGGCGCGCCGATGTGGATGTAGCAACTCGACTCAGCCATGAAGCGCCGTTTGCGGTGATCGCGTCACCGCTAGATAAATAGGACGACAACCCGGGGCCACGGATAGTATATTACCATAGGTAGAACAACCTTATTTTGCCGCTCAAAACCGATGAAACCCGTACGTTTTTACGTCCACATCGGCTTGGGCAAGGCCGGCAGTACGGCCATTCAGTCCTTCCTCAACGATAACCGCGGCATACTGGCCAAGAACGGCTTCGTCTATCCGAACATGTGGCACCATTTGCTGGCGCACAAATGGGGCGGTGGCTGGATTCCACAGTACATCCTCGATCGGGCGAACATCACCGAGCGATGGAAGGCGCTGCAGCAGGCGGTCGCCGGCGACGCCCGCCAGCGCGCCTTCATTCTGAGCTCCGAACGGTTGGCCGCCGCCGCGCTCGAGTTCAATGATGTCGCGTCCTACATCGCCGGGCTGTTCGGCGAAATACCTACAAAGATCGTTTTATACCTGCGGCCGCAGGAAGATCTCGCCGAATCGGAATATAAGCAGCGTGTCCATGGAGGATTGCGCATTTCATTCGATGAATACGTGTCCAACCTGCCCCCCTATTTCGATTTCGAAGCCCTGCTGGTTCCCTGGACCGCGGCGTTTGGTGCGGAAAACATCATCGTGCGCCGTTACACGCGAGACAATCTGGTGGCAGATTTTCTGGAGGCGGTCGGCATCCCCGCAACGCTTCCATTCAATGTATCCGAGAAACGTATGAACCTTTCGCTGAGCGCGCTGTCCACGCAGTTGATCGTAGGCTTGCGGCTTAAGAACAATCGCATCGACCGTCAGCGCATCGAGATCATTCGCTCGCTGTGTGATGGCGATCCGCGTCGGCTCACTTCCGATACATTGCGCGAGGAACTTCGCCAACGTTATGCGCAGTCGAACAGGCACGTAGCGTCGGCATTCTTCGACGAGCCGGAACTATTTCCCTCGCGCGAAACGGCGCCGGCTCCCGTACAGCGGGCGCGCGCTTAACGTGCTTCCGCAACGAGTGATCACGAATAGCGAGATGAACGAGACCAAGCGCGATTCCGCGCGATTCCAGCAACTAACTGTTTTGCTGCGCAGCCGAATCTCGGTGGATCAGCGCATCGCGGCACAGCACGAGCTTCTCGAGCTTGCCCAGCGCCTGTTCGATACCGGCAACGATGACCTCATCGCCCGCCTGCAGACACATCACCGGCTCGCCGTGACCTATCTCGAGCTCGGCGAAGACTTGAAGGCGCTTGCGGTCGCGCGGCGGCTGTTCGAAAAACTCGAAGATCCGCGCTTTACGCAAGAGGCGATTAATACTGTCCAGCCGGTGGCGCGCATCGAGGCGCGCGAGCGGATGCTGGAGGTTACTGACCGTCTCGTCCGACTGGAAGCGGGCAATCCGCGCGCCGCGGTTCTGCACGCCAATCAGTTGAAGAGGAATCGCGCGCCCATCCCGTCTCAATTCGCGGTACTCAAGAAAGCATTGGAGACAAACCCTGATAACCAGGGCCTGCTGACGAGCGCGCTTCGGTGCGCAGCGGGAAATATCCGCGTGCCGGAGATAGAGGCCGAGGCCGAAGAATACGGCAAGCGTCTGGTTGAACTTTATCCGACGCCCGGACACTTCTTTCTTTACGGCCGCTTGTTGCTTGTGCGCGGCAAGCAGCAGGAAGCTTTCGCCGCGTTCGACAGAATCGGTCCCCGGGTTGACGCTGCGACGCTCGGTCCCCTCAAGGGGCCGCTCGTGGAAATGTGCGCCGCATGTAATCGAAACTACTACTGCAGCGCGCCCTCCGAGCTAGACGCGTTAAAAGTCACCCTTGCGGCGTCTCGTCAGCGGCTGGAAGCTTTTCTCAAGGCGGACACGGCGCTCACAGCGCAGGAATTCGCCGGCGTAATCGGCAAATTGATGCCTGTAAAAATCCTGCTTTTCGAATTCGCGCGTCAGGCGAAAGTGGATGTCGCACTCGGCGATCACTTCGGCACCTTTGACCTGAATGCTTATGTTGCCCTCGCGGATTCTCTCACCGAGCATGTGCTGCTTCTGTTCGAGCATGCGCTTTCCCCGGCGGTCATTTCCGGGCCGTCAAAAAGCGAAACCGGGCTCTTCAAGCTGGCTAAGGATTATTGCGCCTTTCTTCTTCAGCTCGGCGACGCCGCTCGCGCGCGCAAGACGCTGGAGCCTCTTGCTCCGCTGGGCGCGGTGCCGCGCCTCGGCATGCTGCTTCGCGATATATCGGCTTTCGACGACTTCGAAAGAGGTGGCAAGGCCGTCCGTGAGGTGGTGAGAGCGCAATCGTCGGCTACCCTGCACCGGATGGCGCAATGGGAGGCCTGGGCATCTGCGCAGAATCTTTCACGACGCGTTATCGCGACGACGCCGAAGCGCGAAATCGTTTATTCGGTTGTGCAGACCGACGGTTCCCTTCAACAAGGCTCCTACAGACAGGACGCATACGATTTCGAAACGGTAAATGCCGCTGTCAAGCTGCGCGAGAGTGAATTGTTGATCGGGCCCGGCGGCCTCCTGCTTGAAGCGCACCCCATTCACGGGCGCTATCCTCCGACGCTTCCCGCCGTCATCGATCGTTCGACGCACTCGGCGCTGATACGCCCGCCCGAGACCACCAGCGTTGTCGAAGAGCCGGTCGTCCTCTTTGCCAACAACGACGCCGTTCGAGTCCCGAGCTACGGCCACTGGCTGATGTTCCTGCTAAATCGGGTCAATGCCGCGATCGACCACGGGCTCCTCGCCAACCGCAAGCTGCTGATGCCCGCAGAACTCAGCGGCTGGATGAAGGAGACGCTGCGGCTGATCGGCATTGTCGAGGAGCAGATCATTTTCTATCCGCGCGGCCAGGAGATGTCCGTGCGCGACGCCCTCGTTGTTTCGACGCTCGATTTCTCCTCAAGCGATCTTTACCGCAGCCTCAGGGCCAGGATCCGGCAAGGCGCGGGAGTCGAGATAGTCGATTGGAAGAATTCGGCCGCACCGTTCGTCTTCCTCTCACGCAAAGCGCAATTGCGCCGGATGCTGCTCGACGAGGACAAGATTTGCGCGCTGGCACAGAAGCTCGGCTATACGATCGTGTCGCCCGAAACACTGTCGATTGCCGATCAGGTCAGGCTGTTCTCCAATGCTGCGGCGGTGGTCGGACCTGGCGGTTCCGCCTTTGCCAACGTTCTTTATTGCGAGGACGGCGCGCGCATCCTGTGCCTCAAGGGCGAGGAAAAAGTCTCGCCCTTCGTCCTCGACCTGGCGGTCGCGAACAATCTGGACTTCCGCTGGCTGTTGGGGCGCTCCATACCCTCGCTCGTGCGCCACATGCACCCGCTCGATGCGCCTTTCCGAGTCGACATCGATGATCTCGAGCGGCAACTTGTCTGGGCGAAAGAAGCGGCTCAGCGCTAGCGGCCCGCTTTGCGCAGCGGTCGCTGCTTCGGACTCTTGTGGATGTGCACGTCGGAAAGATCTTTAAGATTCAACCCGAGCTGTTCGTTCAGCTTCAACCACTTATCAGTGTCGTAAAGGTCGCCGATAAAAAACCGATTCGATGGCTTATCCTCAAAGAAGGCCTTGATTCGCAATGCATGATTTTCGAATTGCACTTTGTAGTGCTCGAAGTGATCATCCATACGCAGCTCGGAGGGCGAGCGCCCGGCCGCCAAAGCCTCGTAGTATTCGCCTAGTCTCTCGTAGGTCAGGCAATGGCGCTTCGGATCGCCAATGATCAATCCCTGATTGAGCGAAAGCATTGATTTGAACCAGTCTTGTACGGGACGATGAAAATAGATAAAGCGCGAATTCGGCAGCGCCCAGTACAGGAATTTGATTACGGAAATTTCGAACCACGGTCCGTCTTCGAAAACGGAAAACGCATTGAACGGACCGGATTCGACAAGTTGCTGAAGCTTGCCCTGCGCAAGAGCGATTTCGTTCCAGCTATGATTCTTGGTCTGCCCCCAGCTCGCAACCCTGAAGCCGTTACGGCGGAAAAATTGACCAAAGGACTTCGTCCCGCAGCGCTGCAAGCTCACGTAAAAAATCTTGAGTTTGCCGGCGTCACCGGAGGATCCCCGGGAACCGAACAAAAGCCTCGTGAATCTCATGCACCTTGTCCGTCGTTGCCCTTCGAACCTTGAACCGAGGTGTGATTCGTTCTTAAATGCACTCGCCTTCAATGGCGATACGAAATTCTACGTATCTCAAGTCCGCCCACAGCGGAATTGAGTTTCCACGCGTGGGAATGCAGCATTCCTGATGGCTATGCCGGCGTCCGAGACTAAAGCCGCCGCGCCAAAGCGGACAAAAACATCAATTTGGCTGGAGCCCGAAAGCGGCGTCGAGATCATCGGCGGCGAATTGCACGCCGTGTCCGCCCCGGTGTGGTTGCGAATAGAACCAATCGAGCTGATCACGCGGCGCGCCTGGGTGAGGTTGCGATACGCGTCCGGCGTGTTCGACGATCCCGTACGGCCGCTCATCCGTTTCACGCTCGCCAATGGCCGTGTCTCGATCCAGGCAATGAACGGCCCGGTGCTCGGCACGGCCGAATGGGTCGGCCGCGTCCCGATGAACACCGTGTCGGTGTCGATCAGTCCCGGAAACCGTCTTGGGCGCATCGCTTTCCGCATCGAGCGTTTT
>DASZVX010000044.1:0-1773 GCA_035547255.1 Hyphomicrobium sp. | reverse complement strand
GTCCGCATGATGCAATGGTGGGCGGACAAGCTCGACGCGCTGCGCAAAGGTGCAACAGTGGCGACGCTGAGGGTGGCATAGCGCTGACCTGACCATCGCACAGGCGGCCGACTTCCTGAACGTGTCGCGTTCGCATCCTTTCGATCTGATCGAGAGCGGAGCGCTCCCGAAGTAATCGAGACCGCGGAGTTTTGTCACGATTCGTTGTAGCTGCGCTCGATGAAAGGCTTTGCCCGGTCAAGGTCCTCCGGCTTGGTCAAAGTGATTTCGAGATCGCCGGTCCCGAAATGACCAACTTGTGACACGTCGCGGCTGAACCCGGGCTCAAGCGCGACGGTGCTTGGATCGACCTTCACAAAGATGAGAACTTTGCCGGTGGTCGGACGGAATTCGACGCAAGCGAAATTCCTGATGCGCTTGAAAGCGATATAGAAGCGCAGCGTTGTCTCCTGAACGTCATCGCCCAACGCGAGCAGGTAGGCTCTCAGCGCCTCGTAGCGATCCAGCATCTCGCCGTTGAGTTCTTCGAGGACGGCGCTGATCGTCTTGTACTTACCGGGCGCCGACGCAGCGCCGCCCGCGATCCCCGCTTCAACCGGAACAGCCTTGGCCGATGTTGCGGTCACGAGATCGAGCAGCACCAAGTCCGTTCCGAAACGCCGATAGCGGATCAGCTCGATGTTGCGTTGCATTTGCCTCACGGCGTGGTCGTCATAACGACTGAAATCGCCTGCGATGCAGATCAACCGCGGGGCCGACCAATCCACGGACTCGGCTGCTTCCTTCCCGAGCTTCTCGAGCACTAGCCATTGAAAGTCCTTTCGATGATCCATGAGCCAATCGAGATAGAACAGGCCCTGGTTCACGACGTTTTCGTTGGCGGCGCGCTTGTATTCGAGAATGACCGGACAGCCGTTTTCATCGAGGCCGAGGGTGTCGATCCGGCCTCCGTTCGTCGTGGTGAACTCCGAAGCAAGAAAACGGACGCCAAGGAACGCTTCCAGGTTGCGCTCGAACAGGGTCTGAACCGACTTCTCGATCGTATCTGTTGTACCGACCAACTCATCGACGTTGCCGCCGGCGATCCTGAAGAGTTTGATATCGCTCATGCAATGCGTCCCCCGCCGCGAACGTAATGAGCGGCTCTATTCATCTTTCAGCAGCGCCTTCAAATGCTCGGCCAGCGGCGGCACTGCCTCTGTGACCGTAGTCCATAGGATGTCGCGATTGATCTCGAAATAGGCATGCACGAGCCGATGCCGCATCCCCACGATGGAAGCCCACGGCAATTCGGGCATCTCGGCGCGCGCCTCGTCGGACATCTTGCTCGCTGCCTCGCCGACGATTTCGATCGCCCGAACCAGCGCGAACAAAAGCATTTCGTCGCTTTCGAGGTCGCTTCGATTGCGACCCTCCACGAATCTCATCGCCGCGTCCATGGCATCGGCCATGTGTCGCAGCCGCACGCGGTCATGCCGCTTCATATTGGATCTCAGCCTCGCGCACCACTTCGTCTCGGAAGTAACGACTGAGATCTTCGGGTGTCCGCAGGTCTACGCGCCGTCCGCCGAGCAATGCTGATAATTCCTGCTCGATACTGGCAAGGTCAAAAAGGCTGGGCGTAGCGTCGCGCTCAAACTCGACGAGGAGGTCGACATCACTATCCGGACGCGCGGTGCCTTTGAGCGTCGATCCGAACAGGGACAGCCGGCGGATGTGGTACCGACGGCAAACGTCCGCGAGTGCGTCGGGCGCAAAGGGAAGTTTTGTAGG
>DASZVX010000043.1:0-17274 GCA_035547255.1 Hyphomicrobium sp. | reverse complement strand
CCGATCATCCCGACATCGTTGCTCCGGCCCAGCGCGACAGGACTGATCAAGACGTTGCTCGAAGCGCCACTTTGCTACGAGACGGGCGGAAAATACTACGGAACACTGAAAAGCATCGCCAAATGGTGCGCGCGGCGGCGCAGCGACTTACGTCTGCATTTCGCCAAGACCGGGACGTCCGTCACCCTCGATCCGAACGCGACGGTCGACACCTGGGCAACGGGCGGACTGCAGTTCGCGAACGGCGCCGCCTATTCCTACGTCGTCCTCGTCGGCACCGGCACGGCGTCACAGCCTTGGGCGCACGACTTGCACGCCGCCCAGATCGCGGCACCGCTGCTTGAAGTCCTGCTCAACGACCTTTCTGGCCACGCGAAATCAAACCCCCGGCGCGACCTTCTCCCTGCGCGAGGGTCCAACTCCGTTCCGCCTCGCATTTCTAAACTGGCGCCCGCACCGGTTGCTTCGAAGCTTGCCGCGAGTGAGGACCCGCAGCGCCAACGCTCACCCTCCGGCAAGCAACTTCGTACCCTGACGTCCAACTAGCTCGCGTCCCAACGTCGTCCCTGTAGATGACGGAAACAAATCCGCCAGCACTTCGACACCCGTCAGCCGCAGTTGCGACATGAAAAACGCAGACTGGCGGCCGAGTGTGGCGCCAGCTCCAAAAGCGGGTTGGCGGTAATGAAGTTGGAAGCCCCAGGTTACCGGCGCCGAACGGTCTCGCTGCGCACCGCAGCAAACGACGATGACGAGGCGTCGTCGAAGCCGCCGCGCGACTGGAAGCGCATGATCCTGATTTTCGGACTCGGCGCGCTGTCGTGGGTCGCAACCTACGTCGGCATGCTCGAGCTGATCGAAGCCAATATGGGCGATCTGCCGCTCGCGCATCGCGTCATCGTCGGCTTCTCGGTCGCCATGCTGATGACGATGATCATCTGGCTGCTCGACCAGATTTTCCGGCCACAGCCGTTCGTCACCAAGCTCTTCTATGCGAGCGGATATATCTTTCTGTCGCTGATTTCGGTCGGCTTCGGGTTCGGCTTCTACTGGAAAGTTCTCGAAAGCCGCGGCGAAGCCTCGCGTTCCGCGGAAAGCGCCGTCTCGCAAGTGCAGAATGCGTTGCATGGCGCTTCGACCCGGCTGGAGCAGTTGCAGGCAACGCTGACTCAGCTCACGCAAGTCTCGACGGACAAAGCTGAACTCGAGCGGACCAAAGGCACATCATGCCCGAATTCGCGCCCCGGTGACGGCCCGCGACGCAAGATGCGTGAGGAAGACGCGCAACGCTTTTCCTTCGCGTCCGAATTTGTCAAAGGCCGCGTTGGCGCGGTGAACGCCGACATGCAGGCCCTGAACGGCGATTTGGCAAAGGTCGTCTCCTCGGACGCCTCGACCTTCGATGCGAAGACCGGCACGCGCAACGAATTCATGCGCGCGCTCGGCCGCAAACTCGACCTGACGGTAACAGGCTTTAACGCCTTCCGCACCGACCCGCAGCTTCGGCAAATCCGCACCGATCTTGCCGACCGCGCCGATCGCACGACCTTCGGCGACGGCAAGAACGCCGTGTCCTGTCCCGACCCGCAATTGCAGATGGCATTGCACGGCGTCGTCAAAGCTATCGACCAGCTTCCTGAGTTGCAGAAGCCCGAGATCGCGGCGGTCGAAGGCTCAGAGGCGACCATCGAAGCGTTCCGCCGCCTGACGGCGACGTTCTACGGTCTCCTGTCGTTCAAGATGCCACCGTCCGCCGACGAACTGCGCGAGTTGCAGAAAAAAGCCATCCAGTCGGTCGAGAACCCGCCGGCATTGATGCGCGCGTTGAATGCCGACGAAGGCTCCGGCCTGTCGAAACGCGACTACGTTCCGCTCGCCGTCGCGCTGTTCGTCGACCTCTGCCTCTTTCTCGTGTCGATGGGCCAGCGTCCCGGCAGCCGTCTCGACGGACTGGTCCCGAAAATGAAAGCCGCCGAGCGCGGACCGGTCATCGAAATTCTATCGCGCTTCAACGACATCCATCGCGATAAACAGATCCGCGAAAATTTCGAGCTGTTCCGGCACGTCGTCTTCGACATGAACGGTGACTATTACGTCGCCGTACCGCTCGACGCACCGCCGCGCATGAATCCGGCCGAACGCGAAAATCTGCGCGTCGAAGCCCAGCTTCTCGCCAACCTCTTCGCGAGCTTCGAACGCGAAAAGATTTTCAAGCGCACGCTGCTGCCGACAAAAGCGAGCATCCAGAAACGGCTCGCGCGCCAGGGCTCGAAATTCGCGGGCTCGGAATCGTTCCGTGTCTACAAGTTCATCAACGGAGCTTGGTCCGACATCATCCTCGGCGCCGTCATGGGAGCCGCAAAGCGCGCGGAAGCGAGACAAGCAGAATATGTCGAAAGCGACGAACCGCACACGACACCACCGTCGTTAGACATCGCGACGCCGAAGCCTGCAAACGAGCCGGAGCGCCCGGCGGACTTCGAGCCAAGCTTTGAACCCCAAAGCCGCACGGCAAAGCCGACTACGGCAATCGATCCCGAGCATGAGAAGCGATTTGGTCCTTACGCGGCGGTCTACCACCCCGATACCGAACCGCCCTACTTTTCCGCACCGCAAGCGCCGCGCGTTCGCCGGCCGCCTCCGCCGCCTCTTCCTGAAGCCGACGTCACCGTGAAGGCTGCGAACAGCAATACGGCCGCAACGACCCCGCCGATTTCCGAAATACACCCGGCAACGGTCGTTACCATTCCGCGGTCCGTCCGACACCGGACGGAAAATGAGGGCACCATCACAGCCCGAGACGAACCCCTCGCAAGCGTGACGCTGCAACGCGAGACCGCGACCTTCACCGTGCCGGTCAGCGAGGCCGTCATTCCCTCCTCATTGAAGGATTCGCTCACCCAATTCTCCGGCCATCGCGTGGGAACGCCGAAGGATCGGCAAGAGCTGGCAACAATCGCGCCTGAGCCCAGCGAGGCGCACTTTTGGGAGCAGGACCAGCCAAGTTCTGATCAAGACCCTCTTTCCGCCTCGGACAAAGCCTTGATCAGGCGCATCGCACCTCCGGCGGCAGAATGAAAAAAGCTTGGACAGGAAAAGAGATAACGGCGTTCGCCATAAATCGAACCGAGCCGCAACGCTTGTTTAACGTTCTTCTCGCCTTAATAGGCCGGTCGGGGGCGCACCAGAGTGCAGTTTCTCGGCACACAGTACGGGCTGACGATAGGAACTTCACATGCGCATTTCTTCACCTTCGCGGCTCATGACGATGTCTCGAACGGATAAGGAAGCGCGGCTTAGGGACTTTATCGTCGAGAGCCTTACGGCTCTTGCCGAAGGTCCCGCGGGCAGCGGCACCGTTACGATGATGGTTCGCAGCGTCGAGAGCCCCACGGCACGGGCACTTTACGCGGCGCTCGCGGAAGCTCCGCTTGCAACGCTCGACGTCCGAGTGATCATCGCAGACACGCGTATCGAGGATGCTTCGTTGCCGTCGCTTCGCGACATTCCGAGCATCGAGTTCCGCCTTCTCTCGGACTCGCGCTTCGGCGCATCGCACGAACAGCTCGTCGTCGGTCGCACACACGTCTGGATTGGCGATTGCTTGCGCCGCGATCCCAACAAGCGCGACGCCTTCGAGATCTATCACAAGGCTGACCCCGTCGCGCGCAAGTGCGCCACCGTTTCTTTCGAGAAACTCTGGGCACGCGCAAAGCCGCTGATGTCCTTAAAAAGCGCGGAGCTTGCGCCGGAAATCATCGCCGCGGGACACGGTCCCGGCCTTCCCTGGTCGCATCGCCAGTAAGACCTGATTTCTTTCTCCATTCGACGGTCGCGCAGCTAGTCGGCAACGGCTCCGCGCGACGCACGCCTGATTGACCGCGACAGCGTTAACCCTGTCGCGGCAATCGGCATTTTGCGTCAAAGTTATCCCCGCGCGTCACGCGTCTGATACATTTCATCCAAGCGCCCCGGCCCGAGAAAAAGAGCGCAAGAACGCGCAAGCATCGGCAATTGGCAAATTACCGCCGCGCTTCGGCCGTTGGCTCTTGTTGGGCTTCCGTCCTTCTTGCCCGGGAACGATACTCTGGCCGGGCTTAAGCTGAGGGTGCCCGTGCGCTCTCACGGACTCACAGGATGGCACCCCATGTTTTTCCTCGCGCGCCTTGTATTCATCTCGACGCTCTTACTGGCGACGATCAATGGCGCTCTTGCAGCCGATAAAGTTTTTCTACACCAGGGCATCGCCGCCGATGCCAAACGCTATGAATCGTTCCTGAAGGCGAACTGGAAACCCGAAGGCAAGCCCGCGGCCGTCCTGAAAGCCGACGCTGAAAAAGTTTTCGACTCCGATCCGCGCGCGGCCTCACGCAACCTCGCCGCAGCGGTCGCCGAAAACGACAAGGACTGGACTACTTGGACGCGCCTCGCGGAGGCGCTGATCGCGATCAAGCCTGATCCGAATTCCGGCAGCGAACGCTACGACCTTCCGATTTATGCGTCAGGCGCCGCCTATCGGGGCTATCAGCTCGCAAGCGCATCGGCAGATCAGGCGCACGCGCTCTACGTTCTGGGCCAAACGCTCGAACGGCGCTCCTACTGGCGTCCGGCCATCGACGCATTGAAGCTCAGCCTCGATCTCGCCGACGATCAGACGACGCGTGAAGCCTACGACAAGCTGCGCACCCAGTACGGCTTCCGCATGACCGACTATAAAACCGACAACGAGACAACGCCGCCGCGTCTTTGCCTAGAATTCTCCGAAGATCTGAGCCGCACGCAAACGGACGTCGCGAAATTCGTCTCGGTCAACGGCAAAGACCCGCAGAACCTTGTGCAGGACGGCCGCCAGCTTTGCGTCGAAGGCTTGAAGCACGGCGAACGCTATGTCGTGCAGATCCGCGCCGGACTGCCGTCGAACGTCGGCGAAAACCTGCTGAAGACGTCCGACATCGCCGTCTATGTCCCCGACCGTTCGCCGTTCGTGCGCTTCGGCGGCAAGGCCTATGTACTGCCGTCTCGCGGCCAGCAGGGCATCCCCGTCGTCACGACCAACACAAGCAAGATCAACGTCGAAGTCTATCGCATCGGCGACCGCGCGCTTGCGGCAACGCTGCAATCGGGCGACATGCAGCGCCAGCTTTCGAGCTACGATGTCGAAACCATCCGCGATCGGACCGGCATCAAGGTCTATTCCGGCACGATGGACATCGCCTCCAAACTCAACGAGGAGGTGACGACCGCCGTTCCCGTGACCGAGGCGACCGGCAGCCTCGAGCCAGGCGTCTACGTCATGGTCGCGACGCCATCAGAAAAGTCGAAGACCGACAGCTACGAGCGCGCCACGCAATGGTTCATCGTCTCGGATCTCGGGTTGACCGCTTTCACCGGCGGTGACGGCATCCACGCGTTCGTCCGTTCGCTCAGCGAAGCGACGGCAATCGCCGGAACGAACGTCAAGCTTATCGCCCGCAACAACGAAGTTCTGGCGACGGCAAAAACCGACGAGCACGGCTACGCCAAGTTCGACGCCGCCATGACAAAAGGCGAAGGCGGCTCAGCGCCTGCGATCCTCGTCGCGCAGAAAGGCGAAGGCGAATACGCCTTTCTCGATCTGACGCTCAATGCCTTCGATCTCTCCGACCGCGGCGTCAAAGGCCGTGATCCGTCAGGACCTGTCGACGCCTTCATGTATACCGAACGCGGCGTCTACCGCGGCGGCGAAGACGTCAACATCACCGCGCTCGTGCGCGATCAATTCGGCAAGTCATCCTCCATTCCGACGACGCTGATCGTCACCCGTCCCGACGGCGTCGAGCAGACGCGTACCGTAATGAACGATCAAGGATTAGGCGGCCGCGACTTCACTCTGCAGCTCGCCAAGACCGCAATGACCGGCACATGGCGGCTCTGGCTGCACACGGACCCGAAGGACTCCGCGATCGCGGAACGCTCGTTCCTCGTCGAAGACTTCGTACCCGAACGTCTCGACATGAAGCTTTCGGCCAACGTCACTGCGCTGACGCCCGACGAGAACCAGACCATCAACGCCGACGGCCACTATCTCTACGGTCCGCCCGCCGCCGGACTCGGCCTCGAAGGCGAAGTCGTCGTCAAAGCATCGAACAAGGACGTTCCAGGCTACGCTGGCTACGTCTTCGGACAGGCAGACGAATCCGTGAACCCGGCCCGCCAGCCGCTTCAGTCGAACCTCGCGATGGACAACGACGGCAAAGCCGCAATTCCGATCGCACTGCCGCAGCTGCCGCGAACGCCGAAGCCACTCGAAGCCGCAATCAGCGTCAAGCTGCGCGAAGCCGGCGGCCGCACCATCGAGCGCAATCTGACCTTGCCCGTCGACCTGAAGATCGAACGCATCGGCATCAAGCCACTGTTCGATAACTTCACGGCGCCCGAAGATCAGAGCGCGGGCTTCGACGTCGTGCTGCTCGACGCCAACAACAAGCCCGAAGCAAATAGCAATCTGACCTGGACGCTGACCCGCCTCGACACGAACTGGCAATGGTACCGCCGCGACGGTTCGTGGACTTACGAAGCCGTCACAGTGAAGCGCAAGATCGGCAGCGGGCCTCTAACGCTCACAGCCGACAAACCGGCGCGCGTCTCGCAAGCCATCGGCTGGGGACGCTATCGTCTCGACATCGCATCGAACGATCCGAACGGACCGGCATCGAGTGTCGTCTTCAACGCGGGTTGGTATACCTCAGGTGACAGCGTCGACAGTCCGGAGCAACTCGACGTCGCGCTCGACAGGGACAGCTACAAATCCGGCGACA
Source organism: Hyphomicrobium sp. (assembly GCA_035547255.1). GTDB lineage: Bacteria > Pseudomonadota > Alphaproteobacteria > Rhizobiales > Hyphomicrobiaceae > Hyphomicrobium_B. The sequence goes on along the minus strand of DASZVX010000043.1, from coordinate 10,477 downwards.
CCGCCAAGCTGCGCATCGCTTCGAAGCTCGGCGGCAAAGCCCTCATCACGGTTCTCGGCACTGGCCTTCACATGATGAAGGAAGTCGATATCGCCAAAGGCGGTGGCGAAGTGGACGTGCCCGTCTCCGACACCTGGGGTCCAGGTGCCTACGTCACCGCCCTCCTCTATCGTCCGATGGACGAAGTCCAGAAGCGCATGCCGAGCCGCGCCATCGGCATCAAGTGGCTGCCCGTCGATCAGAGCGCGCATCAGCTCAAGGTCGCCGTGACGCTGCCGGACAAGGTCAAATCCGGAAGCAAGATCGACGTGCCGCTTAAAATCGAAGGCTTGGCGCCGGGTGAAGATGCACGCGTCGCCGTCGCGGCCGTCGATCTCGGCATTCTGAATCTCACACGCTACGAGACGCCCGCACCCGAAAACTGGTTCAACCAGCAGCAGAAGCTGTCGTTCGAAATCCGCGACTTCTACGGTCGCCTGATTGACGGAATGCGCGCCGACCGTGGCAAGCTCCGCTCCGGCGGCGATGCCGGCGGCCCGGCCATGCAGGGCAATCCGACCGTCGAAACCGTCGTCTCGCTCTATTCCGGCATCGTGCAAGTGCGCGAAGACGGCACGGCGAGCGTCAACTTCGAGCTGCCCGACTTCAACGGCACCGTCCGCGTGATGGCGGTGGCGTGGAGCAAAGACAAAGTCGGCCACGGCTCCGGCGATCTCATCGTCCGCGACGCCGTTGCTCTGACCGTCGCCGTTCCCCGCTTCATGACGCTCGGCGACGACGTCAAGCTCGGCTTCGACATGCACAACGTCGACGGCCCGGCAGCGTCCTACAAGCTCACGCTTTCAAAAAAGCAAGGCGACGACACGAACGAAACGCTCACGTCGATCGCCGACAAGACGGTCGATCTCAAAACCGGCGAGCGCGAGATGCAGCGCATCGACTTCAAACCGGATGAACTCGGCCAGCTGACACTGAAAGCCGTCGTCACCGGCCCGAACGACATCGCCGTCAAGCGCGAAATGACATTCGAGGTTTTGCCGCCCGCTGGCGACGTCAAGCGCACCACGATCTCGTCGTTGAAACCCGGCGGCAAACTCACCGTCAGCTCGGATCTCGCTTACGATCTGATCCCGTCACGCACGCGCATCAACCTGTCGGTCGGACCGGCCGCACGGCTCGACGTGCCAACGCTGCTGGCTCAGCTCGATCGATATCCTTACGGCTGCGCCGAGCAGACCGTCTCGCGCGCCATGCCGCTTGTCGTCGCAAACGCGCTCGCGGCACAGGTCGGCATCGCGGAAGACAAAGCGCTGAAAGAGCGGGTTCAGAACGCCATCGCCCGCGTGTTCGAGATGCAGGATTCTTCCGGCGCTTTCGGCGTCTGGGGTCCGTCGAACACCGATCTCTGGCTGACGGCCTACGTCACCGATTTCCTGACGCGCGCCAAGGAAGCGAACTACGACGTACCGCGTGAAGGCTTCAATCGCGCGCTCGACCGGCTGCAGAACTTCATCGCGTATGCGTCCGACTTTGAGAAGGGCGGCGAGGACAGGGCCTACGCGCTCTATGTTCTCGCCCGCAACGGCCGCGCGCCGATCGGCGATCTTCGCTACTACGCCGACACGCGCATCGACCGCTTCTCGACGCCGCTTGCGAAAGCCCAGATCGGCGCTGCGATGGCGATGATGGGCGACAAGGAACGCGCCGAACGCGCTTTCTCGGGGGCACTCGCGATGATGCCGGATGTCACGCCGGACTTCGGCTATCGCAGCGATTATGGCTCAACGTTACGCGATGGCGCAGCCTTGGTGGCGCTTGCTGCCGAGACCGGCGTCGCAAAAGACGAGCAGCCGAAACTCGCGAGCGTCATCGCCAAAGCCTACGAGACGCGCAATTACACCTCGACGCAAGAACAGGCCTGGATGCTGCTCGCAGCCAAAGCTTTGAACGACGAGGTGAAAGCGACGACCCTGTCTGTTGACGGCAAGCCGTCGTCGGGCCCCGTGTTGCGTGGTATCACGCCTGCCGAACTCAAGAACGGCGCGCTGACGATCACCAATAACGGCGACACGGCCGTCGATGCGGTGATCTCCGTCATCGGCGCCGCGCTGACGCCGGAACCGCCTGCGTCGAAAGGCTTCAAGATCGAGCGGCAAGCCTACACGCTCGATGGCAAGCCGGTCGATCTCGCGAGCTTGACGGGCGGCAAGGCGGACGTGAAGCAGAACGATCGCTTCGTCATCACGGTGAAGGTCACGTCGGAGGATGAAAGCGGCCGCGTTATGGTCGTCGATCGCCTGCCCGCCGGCTTCGAGATCGAGAACCCGCACCTCGTCGAAAGCGGTTCGATTGCGGGCCTGAGCTGGCTGAAATCGACCGCCGAACCCGAGCACACGGAGTTCCGCGACGATCGCTTCGTCGCCGCGTTCAACTTCGCCAACGTCCGCACGACGAGCGAACAGAACAGCACGGTCAAAGGCGATGCCGCCGGAACGCCGGACGACAGCGCGATCACGACGCCTGACGGCACGGCACAAAAGAAGGCACCTCCGGTCTCCGCGACGCTCGCCTACATCGTCCGCGCCGTGAGCCCGGGCACCTTCGTGCATCCCGCCGCAACGGTCGAGGACATGTATCGCCCCGAGCGCTACGCCCGCACCGCCGCAGGCACGCTGACAGTCTCCGCGAAGGAGTGAGTGATTTGCGGTTGCAGGGGACTTTCACGAAGCGACTAGCCTCCCTCATTCCCATCTCCCCACGCGGGGAGGGGTTAGGGGTGGGGGGAAGTGATACTTCCGATAGTTCGACGCGTGCGTGCTCCGAAGACACCCCACCCCCGACCCCTCCCCGTCAAGGGGAGGGGAGAAGATCGATCTTCTGGCGGCGTGTCGCCATTACAGCATCCGTAATCATGCTTGCCGGCGTCGGCACCGCTTATGGCCTCTACCTGAAAACCTTTGCTGAAGCCGGGTCGTTGCAGCTTGAAGAAGCGAAGGCAACATCCGTTACCGTCGTCGATCGCGACGACCGGCTGCTGCGCGCCTTCACGACGACGGAAGGCAACTGGCGCCTGCCGCTCGATCCGAAGGACGTCGATCCGCACTATCTCAAGATGTTGTTCGCGTTCGAGGACAAGCGCTTCTACAGCCACCACGGCGTCGACCCGAAAGCCGTTCTCCGCGCAGTCGGTCAGATGCTTCGGCATGGACGCATTGTCTCCGGCGGTTCGACACTGACGATGCAGGTCGCACGCCTGCTCGACGGCAAGCACGAACGCACGGCGACCGGCAAGCTCCGCCAGATGGCCCGCGCCATGGAGCTTGAGCGCAAGCTCAATAAGACCCAGATCCTGAAGCTGTACCTTCGCCTTGCGCCCTTCGGCGGCAATCTTGAAGGCGTCCGCGCAGCGTCCCTTGCTTACTTCGGCAAAGAACCGCGCCGGCTTTCGCTTGGCGAAGCGGCATTGCTTGTCGCCCTTCCGCAATCGCCCGAGCAGCGCCGCCTCGATCGCAATCCCGAAGCCGCACGCCGCGCTCGCGATCGCGTTCTGGCCCGTGCCGTCGCTGCGCACGTCATAACCGCTGCGGATGCTGTAAAAGCCAAGACCGAACGCATCCCGAAGGCGCGCTATGCCTTCCCGATGTTCGCGCCGCATCTGACCGAAGCGCAGGTTGCGGCACATCCGAAAGAAGAGATCATCAAGCTGACGCTCGACCGAAATCTGCAGGCGAGCCTTGAAAAACTCGCCGCCGAACAAGCTCAGCTCATCGGCGATAAGGTTTCTGCGGCGATCGTCGTCGCCGATCATCAGACGGGCGAAATTCTCGCGGAGGTCGGATCGGCCGGTTACATGAACGCTGGACGCCAAGGCGCTGTCGATATGGCAACGGCCGTGCGCTCGCCGGGCTCGACGCTGAAACCCTTCATCTATGGCCTCGCATTTGAAGCGGGCCTCGCGCACCCCGAAACCCTGATCGACGACCGCCCGACGCGCTTTGGAACGTATGCGCCGAAGAATTTCGACGAAAACTTCCACGGCACCGTCTCGATCCGCGAAGCGCTCGAACAATCGCTCAACATTCCGGCCGTCCGCGTGCTCGCGCGTGTCGGACCAGGCAAGCTCGTCGGCCGCTTCCGGCGCGCCGGGATCGACGCGCGCTTTCCGGACAAATCCGAACCGACGCTGGCGATGGCGCTCGGAGGCACCGGCTTGACGCTCGAAGAGATGGCCCAGCTTTACGCCAGCCTCGCACGCGGCGGCGATAGCATCACACTCGTCCATCGTTTCGATGAACGCGCGCGCGCTTTCGCCGCGACGCGTGTCAAACCGCTCGTCAATGCGCACCGGCTGATGTCGCCGCTCGCAGCCTGGTACGTCACCGACATTCTGAAGGACGCACCGCCCCCGCCGAACGCCAAGGGCGGCCGCTTCGCCTACAAGACGGGCACATCTTACGGATACCGCGACGCGTGGGCGATCGGCTATGACGGTAAGTACGTCGTGGCGGCCTGGGTTGGAAAGCCGGACAATAGCAGCGTGCCGGGAATTCTCGGACGGACCGCCGCCGCGCCGATCCTGTTCGATGCCTTCGCGCGCATCTCAGAAAAGCGCGCACCGTTGCAGGCGATGCCCGCGAATGCCGTCAGAGGGACGAACGCCGATCTTCCGGCTCCGCTCAAGCGCTGGCGTGACCCCGGCGACGATCCGGCAACGGGCCGCTTCATCGAGCCGCCCGTGCTGATCTCATTCCCGCCCGATCAATCCGAGATTGAAGAAGCCGATCTCGGCGGCGATCCGCTTGTGCTCAAAGCCGATGGCGGCGCGCTGCCTCTGACTTGGCTCATCGACGGCACGCCGATCAAATCCGAAGCCCATTCGCGCGAGACGACGTGGCAACCGGAAAGCGCCGGCTTCGCCAAGCTGACCGTCATCGACGCGAAAGGCCGCACCGATCGCGTGTCGATCAGACTAAGATAGCGTCCTTCGAACGGTAGCGGGAACGCGTTCGGCGCGCTAGCTTCGATTGCGTTCCTTCCTTTCCGGACACTCGCCATTCGATGACCAGCTTGATCCGAGTTGCAGCACGGAATCTTTTATTCCTTGCGGTGATGCTCACCGCAGCGGGCTGTCGCGAGGCTCCGCGAGAGACGACCGCCGCGCTTCCCGCACTCGGCGCCGACATCAACGAAACGACCGTGTCGGGCATTTCATCCGGCGCCTACATGGCCGGTCAATTCCAGATGGCGAACGCCAAGCGTGTCATTGGCGCTGCCATCATCGCAGGCGGCCCATACGGCTGTTCGGAAAGTGTTTTTGCGGACACAATTCCGGGCGCGGGAACGGCATTCCTCAATCTCAGCAAAGCCGTCAACGGCTGCATGCTCGATTTGCTTGAATCATGGGGCGTGGCCGATCCCACCGAACTTGCGAAGAAGGCCGAAGCCCGTGCTGCAAAAGGCGAGATTGATCCAATCGCGGATGTTACGCGCGATCGCATTTATCTCTTTACCGGAACCTCCGATCACACCGTCGCGCCGTCGATCGTCAAGCACGCCGCCGAATTCTACGCCAAGCTCGGCGTCCCCGCGGCAAACATCGAGCTTGTTTCAAATATTCCGGCTGGCCACGCCTTCGTGACAGACGACAAAGGAAATGCCTGCGAGATCTCCGCCGAGCCTTATGTCGTCGATTGTAATTACGATCAGGCGGGCGCCCTGCTGAAACAGATGTACGGCACCCTGCAGCCGCGAACGGAAACCGCAACCGGAGATTTCATCAACTTCGACCAACGCCCCTTCGCCGGAAGCGAAATGAACAGCAGCGGCCTCGCGGAAACCGGCGTCGTGTACGTTCCGAAGGCCTGCCGCGAAACCCCAGGCTGTCGCGTCCATGTCGCGTTCCACGGATGCGCGCAAAACCGCGAGACCGTCGGCGACGCGTTCATCAAGGAGTCGGGCTTCGCGCGATGGGCTGACACAAATCGCCTGATCGTGCTTTTTCCACAGGTCGCCGCATCACCGATCAACCCCCAGGGCTGTTGGGACTGGTGGGGATATACCGGTCCACAGTATCTGACGCGCAACGCGCCGCAGATTGCCGCAGTGAACCGGATGCTCGATGGCTTGCAAGCGAGCGGCGGACGCGCATAAAGCCATTCTGGCCATTGGGGAATGGCCGATACATCAAAGCCGCGAGTCGGCGACCGCATCTGGGGAGGCTCACTATGCTGATGCGCGAGGCTTTGCTGGCGCCGTTGTGGCCGGCGCGAACCGCCACTCTTCCGAACATTCCGAAATCGATCCAGGTCGTCGCCACCGTCGCGACGATGGGGCTGCTCGTTGCCGCCGCAGCGCTCCCCGACGATCGCGATTCTGCGCCCGCCACGTCGGCAAGCTCACCCGCCTCGACGGCGCGCAATCCCGGTCGCGAGTCCGATTTCGGCGCCTATCTCGGCGCTCCCTATCATTACCCGAGCGACTTCCATCTCAAGAAGGCAGGCGTCAGCGATCTGACGATCAAGAATATCCCTTGGTACACGCATCCATTCGAAAACCCGCTTTACTATGGCGTCCGCATTCAGCGCTGGTTTGAAGGCGGCCGCTTCGGCACGATGCTCGATTTCACGCATTCCAAAGTCTACGCGCCGCTGAAAAAGGGCGAGAGCCCGTTCGAAGGAACGCTCGACGGCAAGCCCGTGCCCGCAACGGCAAAGATCGGCGACTATTTCGACAAGCTCGAATGGACGCACGGCCACAACATGCTGACGCTGAACGGCTTGCTGCGCCTGCCGTCGCTCGGCATCGTTTCACCGTATGCAGGCGTCGGCGCGGGATTGTCGTTTCCGCACGCCGAAATCCATCTGAAAACGGATGAGCACCGCACCTACGAATATCAGTACACCGGGCCATGCGCGCAGGCGCTGTTCGGCCTCGAATTCCGCCTGGCGACCGGCTCGATCTTCGTCGAATACAAATTCACGGCGGCCAACTACTGGGGGCCGCTGACCGGTCGCGACGGCACATGGTTCCCGATCGACATGTGGCATCAGTTCTCGCGCTGGTGGAAAGGCGAGGAGCCGCCGAACGGTTGGGCCGGTGCGAAGCTCATCAGCCATCAGGCAATTGGCGGCTTCCTGGTACGCTTCGTTCCGAAGACGGCGACACAGTAAGCGGCGAACCTCTTGCTTGATGCGGGGAACAACCAGCGCGACGATCACGAATAAATTCGCGCCGGATCAGAACCGCTTCAACAGCCGGTCAATATAATCGAGCTCTTCCTGCGGCCGGAGGCTGTCGCCGGAGCGCTTGCGCAGTTCTTCGAGAATTTCACGCGCCCGCTGCGCATCGATCGCATCAGGCACTTTGACGGACGTGCCGAGATCGGGACCTTGGGCGCGTTGCGGCCGACCAAGCGGATCGCGCGGAGAATTGCCGCCCCGGCCGAGGCGCTGCTGCGCGTTCTTCTGCATCTGCTCGGCCATCTGCTGCGCGCTCTGACGCATCTGCTCGAGTGCCTGCCCCTGCTGGTTCCCGGCCTCGTCGAGATCGTTCTGCTTCAGCGCGTCTTCCGCCTTGCCCATTGAATCCTGAGCATTGCCGAGCTTGTCCGGATCGCCGGCGCCCATCTGCTCCAGGTCTTTTTTCAATTGATCAAGCTGCTCGCGTAGCTGCGCCTGCCGATCTTGCAGGTCGCCCTTGCCGCGCTGCTGACGCCCGACGTTATTGCCGTCGGCGCCTTGCTGACCTTCACCCTGCTCGCCGCCACCTTGCTGGTTGGCATCCATGCCATTTTGGCCACGTTGCTGGCTCCGGCCCTTCTGACCCTGCTGACCGGCCTTTGGCCTCCCCTGGCCATTCGGATCGTCCTGCGAGCCGCCTTCCGGCTGCTGACCGCCTTCCCGCCGCCGCTGCTCGCTGAACGTATCGTCCATGAGTTCCTGCTGACGCCGTGCGAGATTATCGAGCTCGTTGAGCTTCTTCATCATCTGCTGCGCGCGCTGCTGCTGCGCCCGCGCTTCCGGCGTGTTGTTCGCCTGCAGACGATCCATCAATTCGCGCAATTCCGACAGCATGCGCTCGGCCTCTTCGCGCGACCCCTGCCGGGCGCTCTTTTCGAGGTCCTTCATCATCTGATCGAGATCTTGCTGGCCCAGCTCCTGCATCTGATCGTCTTGCTGCTGCTGGTCGCCCGCCGACGGATTCTCCTTGTCGGCGTTCTTCTGCATCTCGTTGAGATAATCGTTGAGCCGCTTCTTCAGATCGGCCAGCGCATCCTGGATTTCCTTGTCGTCGCCCTTTTGAAGCGCATTGGACAGCCGGTCCTGGGCATCCTTCAGGGCGCGCTCGGCCTGAGAAAGATTACCGTCCTCGACCTTGAGCGCGATCTGCCACAGCTCATCGACAGATTCTTTGAGGGCTTCACGCGTCGCTTCGCGGTCGAGCCGGTGATAGATCGAACGCAAACCGAGATATACGGACAAGTCGTTGATGAAGCCTTCGGGCTCCAGCGTCAGCGCATCGAGCGCCCGGACGACCGTCGTCTGGTTGCGCGAATCCTCAGAGAGCTTGCGCCGCTGCTCGATGATCGCCCGCGCAAGCGGGTTTTTGAAGTGCCGCGCTGGCAGCACGATATCGATCGGCTTGCTGCGTCCGACTTGGCCGCCGACATCCGTCGCCTCAAGCCACAGCCGGACACGCTGACCCGCCCAGGGATGTTCCCCGATTTCGAGCAGCGTCGATGCATCGACCTTCTTGGCGCCGGGACGCGGAATCTTGAGGCTCAACACCGGCGGCGGTTCGAGTGGCAAGCGCGGCCCGGTGAGCGGCGGCGGCCGCGCCCAGGACGTTGCCGGATCGCCGGCCTTCGGCGGTAGAGGCTGCAACTTCACTTCGGCACTGGCGACGCCGTAGTCGTCTTCCGCCTTGTAGGAGATGCGCATCGAGCCGCGCGGCGTGCCCGTGATCTGTTTCGTCATCGAAATTTTGGGAAGCTCATCCGCGACGACGTCGAACGTCCACTGCCCAAGCTCTCGCGAGCCGGACAACGCCCGGATGCGCGACGACTTGCGAAGCTCATAGCGTACTTCCGAAACGCTGGATGTATCACCGGCCTTTCGCGGCTCCGGCGTGACGTTCACAGCATCCGGTGCACCGTCGCTCAAAACTTCGAGCGCAACGCCACTCGAACCGAAGCCGACGCCCCTGAGCGTCAACAGACTGTGTTCGGGAACCTCGAAGAAATGCTTCTGCTCCTCGGCATTGGCGGACGCCTGCTGCGAACCGTCGGACAGAAGAACCGGCGGCAGTGCGGTATAGGGAGGCGGCGTTACCCAGGCATCGACGCGCGTTGGAGGGCCGGAGCCTACGACCCCGAAGCGAAACGCCGACGAAAGCCGGTCACCGAGACTGCCGGTCACGAGCAGGGCAGCTGGAATGAGCAACAGCACCGCAAGTCCGCGCAAAGCCAGCGGATCGAAGCGGTCCGTCCGCGGCCGCGGATTGCCGACGCGCAGACGCGCGATGGCGCGCGCCAAGCGCTCACGGTGCGCCTGCCAAAGCGCCGTCGTCTCAGCATTCGACGTGCCTGACGAAAGCGTATCCTCGTAGGATGTAGCGGGGCGATGCGGAATGCCCGAACGCCGCTCGATCCGCCGGATGGCTTCATCGCGCGTCGGCCACGGAATGCGCGCGGCATAGATCGCGGCCGCAAGTGCCGCGGTCGCAAATACGGCGAGTACCGCCTTGTGGACGAGAGGATCGAGATAAGGCCAGACGCCGACGAACGAAACCAGCGCGAAAAGCAGCGCAATGCCGATCAGCAGCCAGAGCCGCGGCCACAACCGCTCGAACACCAATGCGTACGTGCTGAGGCGAACCTTGCGCGCAAAAGGCCGCGAGAGCGCGGAATTCGTATCCGTGTTGTTAGGGTCAGCCATTACGCACAGCCTAACATGGGGTCATCCCCCCGTCCCTTAACAAAATGCAACCTCTTCACCGGTGAATCGTCTTTAACTTCAACGGCCATAGGCGACAATTGTTGCCGAATTCCGGTTACTGTCGCGAGCCCGCGGCGCACGCTCGCCCTCTTTCTCCTCGCGGCACTGCAGCTATCCTCTTCAACACATTATCAACGCGTCTTCATCTTCGGAACCACGCAAAGCCTTGGCAGCCTCTTGGAAGCACTTAAGCTATTCCTGCCGCCTCACTTCAGTTCTCAGCCATCAAATGTCCCTACCCCAGGCCCCTCCAGAATATGAGTACCTAGCGTACATCGACGAATCCGGCGATCCGGGCTTGAATCGCGTAAAGGGCATCGATGCAAACGGTGCCAGCGAATGGCTCATACTCGGCGCGGCTGTATTTCGGCGTCAATACGAGCCTAGAATCGAAGGCTGGATTCGCGACATCACAAGCGGGTTCAGGGGGCACCAAAAATTTGGCATCCACTTTGCCGATCTAAATCCGGCGAAGCGCCTAT
>DASZVX010000042.1:0-17237 GCA_035547255.1 Hyphomicrobium sp. | reverse complement strand
CCGGCGGCGAAGGGCGATCTCAAGGCGCTGCTCGCGGCGGCCTATCCGGGCTCCAAGAACACTGTCGAGACGCAGCTGCAGGAAGCCGTCGCGACGATTGGCGAGAACATGAGTCTCCGGCGCACGTCCGCGATCGCGGTCAAGGAAGGCGTCGTCGCCGACTATATTCATAGCCGCGTTGCTGACGGGCTCGGCAAGATCGGCGTTCTCGTCGCGCTCGAAAGCGCGGGCGACGAGCCGACGCTGTTCGAGATCGGCCGCATGCTCGCGATGCACGTTGCGGCGGCGAGCCCGATCGCTCTCGACATCTCTGCCGTTCCGGCCGACGTGATCGAGCGCGAGAAGGCGATCCTTGCCGAGAAGAACCAGGGCAAGAAGCCCGAGATGCTCGAAAAGATCATCGCTGGCGGCATCAAGGCCTTCGCGAAGGAAAGCTGCCTGCTCGAGCAGCAGTACATCCACGACACCACGAAGACCGTGGCGCAGGCCATGAAGGAAGCCGAGAGCCGGGCCGGCGCGCCGATCAAGGTTGTGGGCTACGTGCGCTACGCGCTCGGCGAAGGCATCGACAAGAAGGAAGAGGACTTCGGCGAAGAAGTTCGCAAGCTCGCGAGCGGCGGCTAGGCGAAGTCGCTTCGTCGCGCTAGGTATCAGCCGGCCGGTTCACGCGATCGGCCGGTTTTTTCATGCGGATCGAATTTCCCTCTTTCCATTCTTCATGGGGAGAGTGCAGGAACGGGGAGAGGGAAGGCTATGACGACTTCCGGCAAAACCCTCAAATACAAGCGGCTGCTGCTGAAGCTCTCCGGCGAAGCCCTGATGGGCAAACAGGCCTACGGCATCGATATGTCGGTTGCCGATAGGTTGGCGGGCGACCTTGCCGAGGCGACCGCGGCGGGGGCTGAGATCGCCGTCGTCATCGGAGGCGGCAATATCTTCCGCGGGCTCTCAGGCGCGGCGAAGGGGATGGATCGGGCGACGGCCGATTACATGGGCATGCTCGCGACGGTCATGAATGCGCTGGCGTTCCAGAATGCACTCGATCACAGAGGCGTCGCGGCGCGCGTTCTATCGGCTATTCCGATGCCGACCGTCTGCGAAAGCTATGTTCGTCCAAAGGCTTTAAGCTATCTCGCCAAGTCGCAGGTCGTCTTGTTCGCAGCGGGCACGGGTAATCCCTTTTTCACGACGGATACGGCCGCCGTCCTGCGCGCCATCGAGATGAACTGCGATGCGGTTCTGAAAGCCACTCAGGTCGACGGCGTCTACTCAGCGGACCCCAAGAAATATTCAGACGCCAAACGTTTCGACCGGCTGAGCTATGCTGAAGTTTTAGCTAATGATCTCAAAGTGATGGATGGAGCGGCCATTGCACTTGCCCGGGACAACGGACTTCCGCTAATTGTGGTTTCCATCGAAGAACCGGGCAATCTCCTGAAAGTGCTGCGCGGCGAAGCGCGGCAGACGATCATCGAGGCCACCGGTTGAAATCCGCGGTAGCGTTCCCGCCTTTGCGCCGCGTGCTGCCGCGGTTGCGGCGGCGGCGCATTGAGTCCGCTCGGAGGATGACGCATGTCTTTGCTTACGCACGATATCAATGAAGTCGAAAAGCGCATGCGCGCTTCGCTCGACGCGCTGAAGAGAGAGTTTTCCGGGCTACGCACCGGCCGGGCGAGCGTCAATCTGCTCGATCCCGTCCAAGTGACGGTCTATGGCTCCAGGATGCCGCTCAATCAGGTTGCGACCGTTTCGGTACCGGAGCCGCGAATGATTTCGGTTCAGGTCTGGGATCGCAGCAACGTCACCGCAGTTGATAAGGGCATCCGGGAAGCCAATCTCGGGTTGAACCCGATCATCGACGGGCAGATCTTGCGCCTGCCGATACCCATGCTGACGGCCGATCGCAGGCAGGAACTGGTGAAGCTCGCCCACAAATATGCGGAGCAATCGAAAGTTGCAGTTCGCAACGTCCGGCGCGAAGCGATGGATCTTTTGAAAAAACTCGAAAAAGACGGCAAGATGAGTCAGGACGATCATCGCGGCCACTCGGAGAAAGTCCAGGAGCTGACGGATCGGATCATCAAGGAAGTTGATACGACACTCGTCACGAAAGAGGCGGAAATTCAGAAAGTATAGTGGCTTACGGCGGGCTGCGGGGGCTCATCGATCTTGAACTTGCGCTTTTTTTGACGCTTCATCACAGAGGCCATTCGATAGTGGCGGCAGTAACGAAGCCATCCGATGATCAGACGTGCGCCCTCGCGCCGCCGCGGCACGTTGCGATCATCATGGACGGTAATGGACGCTGGGCGAAAGAACGCGGCCTTCCCCGGACGCTCGGACACCGCCAAGGCGTCGAAGCCGTGCGGCGCGCCGTTCGCACCGCGATCGAACTCAAGATTACATTTCTGACGATCTTCAGCTTTTCATCGGAAAACTGGAAGCGCCCGGCTGACGAAGTCGACGATTTGATGGGGCTGATGAAACGCTTCATCAGGCGCGACCTTGCGGAATTGCACGAGGCGGGCGTTTGCATTCGCGTTATCGGCCAGCGGCAGCATGTCGACAATGAGTTGACGAAGCTCATCGATGAAGCGGTTGGGCTTACGAAAGGCAATGACCGGCTGACGCTCGTCATTGCTTTCAATTACGGATCTCGAAGCGAGATCGCCGGCGCGGCGCGGAAACTTGCGGAAGAGGTTGCCGCAGGCAAGCTCGATCCTTCGGCCATTACGGTTGAACGGATGGCCAATGCCCTCGACACGTCCGGTATTCCCGATCCCGATCTTCTGATCCGGACGTCGGGCGAAATGCGCCTTTCCAACTTTTTGCTGTGGCAGACGGCCTATTCGGAATTCGTGTTCCTCGACTGCTATTGGCCGGACTTCGACAAGGCCGCGTTCGAAGGTGCGATCCGCGAGTTTCGCTCGCGCGAGCGCCGCTTCGGCGGTTTAACGCAGCGCTCGACGGCGTGAGGCTTTCCGATGTCCACCGGCAAGCCTGACGATTTCTGGCGCTCGCTTTTGGGCAGGTTTGGTTCTCTGTCGCCCGAGCTATCGAAGCGCATCGTGTCAGGCATCGCCATTGGGGTCGTTGCGCTTCTGATGACGTATTGGAGCCCGGTACTTTTCGCCGTTTTGATGTTTGTCATTGCGGCAGCGATGAGCTTTGAGTGGGGCAGGATCGTTCGGCGATCGGCGATGCCCGACACCGGCATGATCGTCCATATCCTTGCGGTGCTGCTCGCGACGGTGTTGAGCGCCACCGACATGGCGGGCCTCGGGATTGCGGCAACGGTAATCGGGGCAATCGCGGTGGCTGCATTGACGTTCGGGGTCGGGAATGCTCAGCTTTCGGGTGTGGGCGTTCTTTACACGGGTCTTCCCGTCGTTGCGCTCGGATGGCTCAGGGGCGATGAACCGCTCGGATTTCTCGCGACGCTCTTCGTGCTGTTGAGCGTCGTGGTGACGGATGTCGGGGCCTATGCGAGCGGACGAACGCTCGGCGGACCGAAATTATGGCCGGAGGTTTCGCCCAATAAGACTTGGTCGGGACTCATCGGCGGTGTACTCGCGGCTGCAATCGCCGGTGCGCTATTCGCCTGGGTTTCAGGCACGGGCTCCGCGGCGTGGCTCGCAAGCCTTGGGCTACTTCTGGGGCTCGTTGCGCAGGGTGGAGATTTGGCGGAATCGGCACTGAAGCGCCATTTTGGCGTGAAAGATAGCGGTGACCTGATCCCGGGGCACGGCGGAGTTATGGATCGGATGGACGGAATCGTTACCGCCGGCGTCATTGCTGCCATGATCGCGTTCGCGATCGATGCGTATGCGCCCGCGCGGGCGCTTCTTTATGGATCGTGATGCACATGGCAGTGACGGCAAGTGTTCCAAACAGACAGGTGAAACCCGCCGCGACGGCAGGCTTCGATTGGCCGGCGACGGCGCAGCCTTGCCGCTTGACCGTGCTTGGTGCGACCGGCTCGGTCGGCAAGAGCACGCTCGACCTCGTCGGACGCGCGCCGGATCGCTTCGAAATCGTAGCGCTGACGGCGCAGTCGAACGCGCCGGCGCTTGCCGCTCTCGCGCGGCTGCATCGCGCCAAGCTCGCCGTGATTGGCGATGAGAAATGTCTCGGCCAGCTTCGCGAAGAGCTCGCGGGAACTGGCATCCGCACCGCAGCTGGAAGCGAAGCGCTCGTCGAAGCCGCGCTGATGCCGGCTGATTGCGTCATGGCGGCTATTGTCGGGGCAGCCGGACTGCGTCCGACCTTCGCGGCGGCGTCGCGCGGGAAGCGCGTTGCGCTCGCCAACAAGGAATGCCTCGTTTCTGCCGGGCATGTCTTCACCGCCGAGATCAAGCGTTCCGGCGCTGAGCTTTTGCCGGTCGACAGCGAACATTCGGCCGCGTTTCAGGCGCTCACCGGCGCAGAACCGGGATCGATCGAGAAGATCGTATTGACCGCGTCGGGCGGTCCCTTCCGCACCTGGACGCGCGAAGCACTCGAAAGCGCGACTCCGGAGCAGGCGCTCAAGCACCCGAACTGGTCTATGGGCGCCAAGATCACCATCGATAGCGCGACCCTGATGAACAAGGGCCTCGAGCTGATCGAAGCGTTCCATCTGTTTCCGGTTTCGGCCGATGCGCTCGATTGCGTCGTGCATCCGCAATCGGTCGTGCATTGCCTTGTCAGCTACGTCGATGGGTCGGTGCTGGCGCAGATGGCAGCTCCTGACATGCGGACGCCGATCGCCGTCGCGCTTGCCTGGCCGGGACGCATGGCGGCGCCGACCGAGCGGCTCGATCTCGCACGGCTTCAATCCTTGACGTTCGAAGCACCCGATGAGACACGTTTTCCGGCCCTCAGGGTGGCGCGCGCCGCTTTGCGGCGGGGTGACACGGCCCCCGCGGTTCTGAATGCTGCGAACGAAATCGGCGTCCAGGCATTTCTCGGTCGGAGGATCAAGTTCCTGGAGATCGCAAGGCTGGTCGAGGAGACGCTCGATGCCGCGGAGCGACAGGGTGCCATATGCCCTGCGCACAGCCTCGATGACATCCTTTCGGTCGACGACCTTGCACGCCGGCTGGCAGAAGACGGCCTCAATCGCTATTAAAAGCCTAAGGTCAACTCGATTGCTCGCCGCGATTCGGATCGCTGGCCAGCATTAAAGGATTGCGATTCAATGGATTTCCTGGGGACGCTAGCCACTGGGATCTGGCAATACGGCATCATGTTCCTGCTCGTGCTGACGCTTGTCGTCTTCATTCACGAGTTGGGCCATTTCCTGGTTGCACGCTGGTGCGGGGTGACCGTCAAAGCCTTCTCGATCGGCTTCGGGCCTGAAATCTACGGCTTTTACGACAAACACGGCACGCGCTGGCGTTTCGCATGGATCCCGCTCGGCGGATACGTCAAGTTCATCGACGACGACAATGCATCATCATCGCAGCGTTCATCCGTCGCGACGAAGGGCCTGTCGCCTTCAGAGCGTGCCGGAGCATTCCATTCGAAGCCCGTTTCTTCGCGGGCGGCGGTCGTCGCTGCCGGACCTATCGCGAATTTCATCCTGGCGACGGTGCTTTACGCCGCTTTGAACGCGACGGTCGGCATCCATGTTCTGCCGGCGCTCGTCGATGCAGTCGTTCCGAATTCTCCTGCGGCGCAGGCGGGCTTCCTTCCGGGCGACCAGATTACCGCGATCAATAATACTCATATCGACAAATTCGAAGACCTGCAGCGCATTGTCGGCTCGAGCGCAGGCGAGCCTCTGGCGTTCACCGTCGAACGTAACGGCGAGACGCTGACGCTGAAGGCGACGCCGAACGTGGATGAGCAGCGCGATGCGTTCGGGCGTACCTATCGGCGCGGCCTCATCGGCATTCAGCGCTCGGTTTCTGCGGATAAGGTGCGCACGGTCGACGTAAGCCTTCCACAGGCTATACTGCTCGGGGCGGGTGAAACCTACAACAACATCGCTCAGACCCTCGGCGGCCTCTGGGAGATCGTCACGCGCCGTCAGTCTGCCGAGCAGATGGGTGGCCCCATCATGATGGCCGAGGTCACCGCGAAGGTCGCCCAGCTCGGTCTTGAGCCCATGCTCCGTTGGATCGCGTTTATCTCGGCAAACATTGGCTTTTTGAATTTGCTGCCGATTCCCGTCCTGGATGGCGGGCACCTTTTGTTCTACGCCTATGAGGCGGTCCGCCGGAAACCCGCCAGCGAGCGCATGCAGCAGATGGGATTCCAAGTCGGTCTGGCGGTGCTGATGATGTTGGTCGTTTTTGTGAATTTCAACGACATTATGAACGTTTGGCGGCGTCTGACCGGTGCCGGCTGAAGGCCCGCAGAATCATGCGGGAGTGACGTAAACTTACAACTTTGCGGGGGCTTGCTGAATCGTTAAAAGCGGTATGGTGCGCAGCGTGTTACGACTCCGAATCGGGGGCCGAAAAAGGGGTTGAGTGATTGCTGCCGTAAACCGATTGCATATTTGAACAATAACAACACGACCAAGACCAAGAAAAGACGACGTAAAAAACAGGACGCATGAGTGTGACGCTGCCGCCGACAGCGCGCATGTGAACCGGGGGTCGGCGGCACACGGGGGCTTATCCGCGTATGCGAAGAATTCAGGTCATCATGGCGGGCTTGCGCCTACTGCTGGCGCTTGCGCTTGTCTCGCCGGTGATCGCGGTGGGGGACGCTACCTGGGGGTCAGGTGCAGCGTTTGCTCAAGGCGTCATCAAGAATATCGAGATTGATGGCAACCGGCGCGTCGAGCCGGAGACTGTCCGTTCGTATCTGCAATTCAATGTTGGCGATGCTTACAACGCCGGAAAGGTCGATGCGTCGATCAAGGCGCTGTTCGCTACAGGTCTCTTCTCCGACGTCTCGATCCAGCCCAAGGGCTCGACGATTGTCGTGTCGGTCAAAGAAAATCCGATCATCAACCAGGTTGCGTTCGAAGGTAACAGCGAGGTCGATACGGCGACGCTGACGGGCGAGGTGCAGCTCAAGGCGCGCTCAGTCTTTACGCGCGCCAAGGCGCAAGCCGATGTGCAGCGCATCCTCGACGTCTACCGCCGGCAAGGTCTCTTCGCCGCGAGCGTCGAGCCGAAACTGATCCAACTCGAAGAGAGCCGCGTGAACCTCGTCTTCGAGATCACCGAAGGCTCGGCGACGAAAGTCAAAGGCATCAACTTCGTCGGCAACCACGCATTCACCGACAGCCAGCTGCGCGACGTCATTTCAACCACGCAGGTCGGCTGGTTCGACTTCCTCAAGGGAACGTCCATCTACGATCCGGACCGGATGAATCTCGATCGCGAGCTGATCCGGCAGTATTACCTCAAGAACGGTTATGCGGACGCTTCCGTCACTGCGGCGAACGCCGAGATTGATCCTGATGGGACAGGCTTCATCATCACGTTCGCGGTTGATGAAGGGCCCCGCTATAATTTCGGCTCGATCAACATCGAGAGTTCGCTTCCCGGCGTGAAGCCCGACGACTATCGCAGCAAACTTCTGACGCAGCCGGGAGAGGTCTACGACGCCTCCGAGATCGACAAGACGAGCGAAAAGCTGACGCTTGCCGTGGCCGATGCGGGTTATGCCTTTGCGCGCGTCCGTCCTCGCTCTACACCGGATATGGCAAATCACACGATCAGCATCGCGTATGTCGTCGACGAAGGTCCGCGGATCTACATCGAGCGGATCAACGTCATCGGGAACACGCGCACCAAGGATTACGTGATCCGACGCGAGTTCCGGCTGGCTGAAGGCGATGCCTTCAACGCGTTGATGGTCGATCAGGCCAAGAAACGCCTGAAGGCGCTGGGCATCTTCAAGGATGTCGAGATCAAACGGCACCCCGGCTCGGCGCCGGACCGCATTGTTCTCGATGTCGAGGTTCAAGAGCAGTCGACGGGCGAGCTTTCGTTCGGTGCGGGCTACTCGACGCTCGAAGGTGTGATCGGCGACGTGTCGGTCACAGAACGCAATCTGTTCGGTAACGGCCAGTATCTGCGATTGGGTCTTGCGGGCTCCTTCCAGCGTATGCAGGTCGATCTGTCGTTCACGGAACCGCGGTTCCTCGACCGCAATCTGTCGGCGGGCTTCGACCTCTTCTACAAACAGCTCGATTATTACGATGAAGCTGGTTTCAGTCAGCGCAAGGCTGGCGGCCAAGTCCGCCTTGGCTTCCCGATTGCCGAAAACCTCTGGATGCAGACGCAGTACGGATTTTCGCGCGATGAGATCTACGATGTGTCGCCTTATGCATCGGCAGCGATCAGGGAAGCGTGCGGTCAGACGGACTTCACTTCCAGTAATCCTGTCGTAGGCTGCACCGATACGGGGTATTGGACGTCTCTTGTCGGCACGACGATCACGTACGACAAGCGCAACAACGCGACGAACCCGACCAGCGGCTACTACCTGCAGGCCAATACGGACTTCGCGGGTCTTGGCGGCGATGCCCAGTACTGGCGCGTCAATGCAGAAGCGCGCGGCTACTATCCCATCACCGACAAGATCACGTTGGTCGGCCGCGCCATTGGCGGAACGATCCAAGGGTGGGGCGGGCAGGATGTCCGGTTGCTCGACTCCTTCTTCAAGGGCGGCGAGACAATCCGTGGCTTCGATTACGCCGGTATTGGTCCGCGTGACATAGCTTCGCCGAACCAGGACGCACTTGGTGGTCAGACCTATTGGGCAGCGACGGCTGAAATCCGCTTCCCGCTGCCGTACGTTCCCGACGACATGGGTCTTAGCGGCGCCTTCTTCGCGGATGCCGGCTCGCTGTTCGGTGCGACCGGCGGCGCCGTGAAAGCGCTTAACAGCCCGGGTTGCATTGAGACTAACGGCAATGCATGCCAGCTTGAGGATAGCAGCTCCATCCGTTCGTCTGTCGGCGCCAGCCTCATGTGGAACTCGCCGGTCGGCCCGATCCGCATGGACTTTGCGAAGGTCCTGACGAGCGAGAGCTACGACAAGACGCAGTTCTTCCGCTTCGGTGCGTCGAGCCGGTTCTGAGCCGGTGCCGGGTTAGATCTGGGCGGCAAATCGCCCAGTTTCCGGGCGTCAGGCCCAGTGTAAGCGCTATGCGATTGTTTTGGAGACGCCGAGGGCTTGCCAACGCCCTCGGCGTCGTTCATTCAACCGCCTTAATCACCCAACAGAGAGCCGATACGTCGGCGGGCCGGAGGCGGCGAGATGGAGCATCCCGGATTTTTTGAGCGAACCGGGCCTTATACTCTATTCGAGGTTGCTCAAGCTGCCGGCGCCGAGGTGCCTGCCGGAGCCGATCCAGCGATGATGATCGAGGACGTGCGGCCGCTCTCGGAGGCGGGCCGCGCCCATATCTCCTTCATCGACAATAAGAAATACTTGCCCCAGCTCGATGGGACGGCAGCTGGCGCGTGCCTTGTCGCTCCGCCGCTCGCGAGCCGCGTTCCGGCCGGGACCGCCGGGCTCGTGACACGGCAGCCCTACCACGGCTTTGCCCGGGCCCTGGCGCTGTTCTACCCGTCGGCGCTGCATCCGATGGTGGCGACGCCCGGAGCCGCGCCTGTCGATCCGACCGCTCACCTCGAAGACGGCGTGCTGGTCGAGCCGGGGGCCGTGATCGGCCGGGAGGCTCGGATCGGCGCGGGCACGCGGATCGCTGCAGGGGCAGTAATCGGGGCGCGCGTCACGGTCGGCCGGAACTGCTATGTCGGGCCTTTAGCGACGCTTACCCATGCCCTTGTCGGCGACCGTGTCATTATCCATTCGGGCGTCCGGATCGGCCAGGATGGGTTCGGATTTGCTATGGGCCCGGGAGGCCATCTCAAGGTGCCGCAGATCGGGCGCGTCATCATTCAGGACGACGTCGAAATCGGCGCCAATACAACAATTGATCGCGGTGCGCTGAAGGACACCATGATCGGCGAAGGCACGAAAATTGATAATCTTTGCCAGATCGGGCACAACGTCGTTCTTGGCCGGCACTGCGTAATCGTGGCGATGTGCGGTATCTCGGGCTCGACCGAGCTTGGCGATTATGTCGTCATGGGCGGTCAATCCGGCACCGTCGGGCACATCAAAATCGGAACCGGCGCGCAGGTCGGCGGCGCATCGCATCCCGCGCACGACGTTCCTGCCGGAGCACGATATTTCGGGACCCCGGCAAAACCGCTTCGCGAGTCTGCGCGCGAGCAGGCGCTCCTGAAGCGTCTCGCCGCGCGGGACAAAAACAACTACGACGACGGGCCGAAGGGCTCGAGCGGAAGCTGACCATCGAGACCGGGCCGAACGTGCGCCCGGCGAATTTTTGGAGTTGAAGGTTATGGACGACAAGGCCAAGGCTGGCAAAGCGCTCGGGACCGCGGACATCGCGACCGTCATGAAGCTGTTGCCGCATCGCTATCCGTTTCTGCTTGTCGATCGCATGTACGACATGGATCGCGACGAGAGCTGCGTCGGCGTCAAGAACGTGACGATCAACGAGCCGTTCTTCCAAGGGCATTTCCCGCAGTTCCCGGTGATGCCGGGCGTGTTGATCATTGAGGGGCTGGCACAGACGGCCGGAGCGCTTTGCGTCTCGAATATCGGTGAAAACTATCGCGCCGAGCTCGTCTATTTCATGGGCATCGACAACGCCAAGTTCCGCAAGCCCGTGCTGCCGGGCGACCAGCTGCACTACCACGTCCGCAAAGTCCGCAACCGCGGCCGCGTCTGGCGCTTCAAGGGCGAAGCCAAGGTGAACGGTCAGGTCGTTGCGGAAGCGGAAATCAGCGCCATGCTTGCCGACACTGCGGACGCGCGCGCTTTTGCGAGCAAAAATGGCTGAGGCGCACGTTCATCCGACAGCCATCGTCGAAGACGGGGCGCGGCTCGGTCCTGGCGTCAAAGTCGGCCCTTTTTGCCTCGTCGGGCCAGAGGCCGTTCTTGGCGAAGGGGTGGAACTCGTCAGCCACGTCGTCGTTGCCGGGACCACCGAGATCGGGGCGCGCACGCGGATTTTCCCGTTCGCCTCGATCGGTCATCAGCCGCAAGATCTCAAATACAAAGGCGAGCCGTGCTCGCTGACGATCGGCTCCGACTGTCTGATCCGCGAAGGCGTGACGATGAATCCGGGCACCGCAGGCGGCGGCTCGGTGACGACGGTCGGTGACGGATGCGCCTTTCTCGCGAACAGCCACGTCGGACACGACTGCCGCGTCGGCAACGGCGTCATCTTTTCGAACAACGTCATGCTTGCCGGGCATTGCACGGTCGGTGACTTCGCGATCATCGGCGGTGGCGCAGCGGTCATTCAGTTCGCCCGCGTCGGAAACCACAGCTTCGTCGGCGGTATGTCGGGTCTCGAGAACGATCTCATCCCTTACGGCATGGCGCTGGGAAATCGCGCCTATCTCTCGGGGCTCAATGTTATCGGCTTGCAGCGTCGCGGGTTTTCGCGCGCCGATATCCATGACTTGCGCCGCGCCTATCGGTTGCTCTTTGCAGCAGAAGGCACGCTGATCGAGCGCATGGAGGATGTTGCCGAGGAGTTCGCCGGCCATGCATCCGTTCAGGAAATCCTGGCCTTCATCCGCGAAGGCGGCAAACGCTCGCTGTGCACGCCGAAGAACGGCACGGAAAGCTGAGGCCCGGCCATGACGGGGCCGGCCGATCGTATCGGTATCATCGCAGGATCGGGATCGCTGCCGCGCGAGGTCGCGGAAAGCATCGTTGCCCGCGGCGGCGCCGTTCATGTCGTGATGGTCAACGGATCGGCTGACGCTTCCCTCGCGATGTTTCCCCACACGGTCGTGAACTGGGCGCAGCCCGGACGCGTTACCGCAGTGCTCAAAGCTCATGGCGTGCGTGACGTCGTCATGCTCGGCGGTTTTCAGCGGCCGGATTTTAGAACCGCACGGCCCGATTTTGCGTTCTTCCAGGTACTGCCGTCGGTGTTGAGATTTTTGAGGGCGGGTGGCGACGACGCCGTGCTGCGCGGGCTCGTTGCGCTATTCGAGCGGCGCGGTTTCAACATCGTCGGTGTCAGGGATGCCGCGAGCGATCTACTCGTCGGCGACGGTGTGCTCGCGGGGCCTGCGCCATCGGTCCAAAATGTTGCGGACGCCGAAAAGGGCTTTGCGCTGATTGCCGCTCTTGGGCGCTACGATATCGGTCAGGCGGCGGTGGTCGCCAACGGCCGTATCGAAGTCATCGAAGGCGCGGAGGGGACGGACCGCATGCTGAAGCGTCTCGCAGAGGCTCGCCGCGCGGCCGGGACGTCCGGGCTCGGAGGCGTTCTCGTCAAGCGGCCAAAGCCTGGTCAGGATCTGCGCGTTGATCTACCCGCGATCGGGCCTGCCACAATCGAGAACATTGCTGCCGCCGGACTGTCGGGTGTCGCGGTGATGGCGGGACACGTACTCGCCGCCGAGCGCGAGCGAATGATCGACATGGCGGACGCGCGGGGCGTTTTCGTTGCTGGGATTTCTCAATCCTCGCATGACGGTTCGCGGCCGGAAGACGTTTTGTCAGAGCCGGTCGGCTGGCTTGGGTCAGTGCCTGCCGACGCGCCCAGCGTGGCCGACCTTCGGCGCGGGGCTGGCATTCTCTCTGCCGCATCAGCCTTCGATACGGGAACTGCCGTCGTCATAGATCGAGGGCGTGTCATCGCCGTCGGAGCCGGCGAAGCTCCCTCACAGGTGGTTGAGCGTGCCGCAGGTTTTCGCCGCGGTGACCGTCGCAGAGGGGCGGTCGTCATCGCGCCGTCGGAGAGGCTCGACGAGGCACTTCTTCATGCAGTTGACCGCTGCAAGCTTCAGGGTGTCGGCGTGGGGCGGGGATCGGCTGCTGCAAGCCTCGGCGTCAGCATCATACGATTAGCCGACAGCCTCGGGATATTCATTGCCGAGGTCGGTAATCCTTCGCGGGATGGAGCGCACGGTCGTGTCTGACGCTGACGATGCAATGCGCACTCCGAGCGCGCTCAAAATCTTTCTCGTTGCCGGTGAGCATTCGGGCGATGCGCTCGGCGCCAAGCTGATCGCGGCGCTCAATCAACGTTACGGCGGCCGAATCGCGTTCGCGGGCGTCGGTGGCGAGGACATGGCGCTGGAAGGCTTCACGTCGCTCTTTCCGATTGAAGATGTCGCCGTGATGGGGCCGATGTCGATCCTGCCGCGGCTGCCGCGCATCTTGCGGCGCGTCTATCAGACGGTCGATGCCGCGCTGACGTTCGCGCCGGACGCGGTCGTCATCATTGACAGCCCGGAGTTCACACATCCGATTGCCAAGCGCATCCGCAAGCGCGCGCCGCATATTCCGGTCATCGATTATGTGAGCCCGAGCGTCTGGGCTTGGCGGCCGGGGCGCGCCAAGCGCATGCGCCGCTACGTCGATCATGTTCTAGCACTGCTGCCTTTCGAGCCCGAGGCGCACAAAAGGCTCGGTGGTCCGACCTGCACCTACGTCGGCCATCCGCTCATTGAAAAGCTCGACGATATCGAGGGGGCCGACGGCGTGGGACTCGCGGCCCGGCTCGGGCTCGCTGCCGGGAAGCCCGTTCTGCTCGTGTTACCGGGCAGCCGGACGTCCGAGGTCGGGCGGCTCATCGATGTATTCGGCGAAGCCGTGGCGCGCGTTTCAGCAAGAGTTCCGATCGAGGTCGTCATCCCCGCCGTTCGGCATGTGCGCGACCTCATTGTGTCGAAAACCGCGACGTGGACGCCGCGGCCTCATATCGTCGATGCAGGAACGGCCGATAAATACGCGGCCATGCGGCTTGCTCGCGCGTCGCTTGCAGCGTCAGGCACTGTCACGCTCGAACTCGCGCTTGCGCAGACGCCGAGCGTCGTCGCCTACAAGGTCGACAAGCTGATCGCTAATCTCAGATTTCTGCTGAAAGTGCCGAGCGTCGTGCTCGCCAATCTCGTCCTCGGCAAGAACGTCTATCCGGAATATCTCCAGGAGGCGTGCACGGCGGAAGCGCTTGCCGAGGCGATTCTGCCGTTGCTCAACGATACGCGGGAAAGACGAGCGCAGCTTCAGGCCCTTGCCGGGACACCCGAGAAGCTTCGTCTTGCTTCATCGAGCCCCAGCATCGCCGCAGCAGACACGGTGCTTTCTGTGATCTCCGGTCAGGCGGAGGGAGCAGGGAAATCGCGGCGCGGCGGGCCAACGTAAAGCTGCCGCGGACGTCCGATGCGCTGTTCGGGGTCTTCGATCATCTCTTTCCACTGCGCGATCCAGCCGACGGTGCGGGCGACCGCAAAGAGGACCGTGAACAGCTCGACCGGGAAGCCCATCGCGCGCAGCGTGATGCCCGAATAGAAATCGATGTTCGGATAAAGCTTCTTTTCGATGAAGTATTCATCCTGCAAGGCGATGCGCTCGAGCTCGAGCGCGATCTTCAGAAGCGGGTCGTCGCCGTGGCCGAGCGCGTCGAGCACTTCGTGGCAGGTCTTCTGCATCACCTTGGCGCGCGGATCGTAGTTCTTGTAAACCCGGTGGCCGAAGCCCATCAGCCGGAAACCCGAATTCTTGTCCTTCGCCTTCTTGACAAACTCGGGAATGCGATCGACGGAGCCGATCTCTTTCAGCATGTTGAGTGCGGCTTCGTTGGCGCCGCCGTGGGCCGGTCCCCAAAGGCACGCGATACCGGACGCAATACATGCGAACGGGTTGGCGCCGGATGATCCTGCCAAACGCACCGTCGATGTCGACGCATTCTGCTCGTGGTCGGCGTGCAGGATGAAAATGCGATCAAGCGCGCGAGAGATAATCGGATTGACGACGTACGGCTCGCACGGCACCGCAAAGCACATCTGCAGGAAGTTCGACGTGTAGTCGAGGTCGTTCCGCGGATAGATGAAGGGCTGGCCCATCGAATATTTGTAGGTCATCGCCGCGATCGTCGGCATCTTGGCGATCATGCGGTGGCTGGCGACTTCGCGCTGCTCGGGATCCGAGATGTCGGTTGAGTCGTGGTAGAACGACGACAGCGCGCCGACCGTACCGACCATGACCGCCATCGGGTGTGCGTCGCGTCGGTAGCCGGTGAAAAAGCGTGTCATCTGCTCGTGCACCATCGTGTGGTTGGTGATGGTGCGCCGGAAGTTGATGAATTCTGAGTTGGTCGGCAGCTCGCCGTAGAGCAGCAGATGGCAGACGGCGAGGAAGTTCGTGTTCTCGGCAAGCTGGTCGATCGGATAGCCACGATAGAGCAGCTCGCCCTTGTCACCGTCGATAAAGGTGATGGCGCTCTTGCAATTGGCCGTCGAAGTGAAGCCGGGATCGTATGTGAAGCAACCCGTCTGCTTGAAGAGGTTGCCGACGTCGACGACATCCGGCCCGATCGATCCGGCGCGGACGGCAAGCTCGACCTGCTTGTTGTCGACTGTCAGAGTCGCATTCGGCTTGCGTGGGCCTTCGCCGCCCTTGGCCGCGTTGCTTTCCTGAATGTTCATGGTTTGCCACCTCGCCCGGGTATCAGCGCTGTTACGGCTCGAGAAAATTTATTCTATTTTCTTCGTCTGTAACGGCGCGCAGCATATCAACGTTCGGATCATTCAACCCGATGTCGGAAAAAGCGATCGCACGGCGAAGGGTTTAGCGACCTTTCTGCGGTGCGGCAACCGAAGTTGTTAACCAGCGGTATTGTGCATTAGTCATACGTCTGCTGGGTCGGAAATCCGGGCAAGCGCTTCTTCACGGCCCAAAAGCTCGAGGACATCGAACACCGGCGGCGAAACGGCGCGGCCGGTCAGTGCTGCGCGCAATGGTTGCGCAATACTGCCAAGCTTGGCGCCCGTTGCCTCGGCATGTGATTTGATGCGAGCCTCCAATACCGGTGCCGTCCACTCGCTTTCCGGAACTTCTGATAGAATTTTGAGCACCGTGGCGTTTGAAGCTCGGCCTTCTGCATTCAGTAGCTTTGCGGCCTTGTCCTCAAGCTTCATGGGGCGTTCGGCGACCAGGAAGAGCGCGCCGCCGACGAGTTCCGTGAGGGTCTTCGAGCGCTCCTTAAGCGCGGGAATGGCGCGAAGGAACCTATCCCACCCGTTCGTCGTAAACCGGTTTGTGAGATCGCCGCCCGTTGCGACGTTCGGGAGCTGGCGACGAACTTCGCGTGCCAGTGCGATGTCGGAGCGAACGGGTGCTTTCGGATCAGTCACAACGTCGCACAGCGATTTGAAATCGAGATGCGGCAGCATTTCGCGGACTTGGCTGGCCAGATCTTCATCGGATGAAGCGCGAATGTAGTGCCCGTTGAGATCGTCGAGCTTCTTGAAGTCGAGTCGTGCGGGAGCCTTGTTGATCCCGTCGATGTCGAACCAGCTGACGAGATCTTCGGTCGACATGATTTCGTCGTCGCCGTGGCTCCAGCCGAGGCGCACGAGATAGTTGCGTAGCGCGGCGGGCAGGTAGCCCATCGCGCGAAATTCTTCGACGCCCTGTGCGCCGTGGCGCTTCGAGAGCTTGGCGCCGTCGGCCCCGTGGATCAGCGGCACGTGCGCGAACTCCGGGACCGTCCATCCCATGCCCTGATAGATTTGCGTCTGTCGCGCGGCGTTGGTCAGGTGATCGGCGCCCCGCACGACATGGGTAATGCCCATATCGTGATCGTCCACGACGACTGCGAGATTGTACGTCGGGTTTCCGTCCGAGCGCACGATGATGAGATCATCGAGGTCCTTGTTCGGGAATACGACGTGACCCTGGACGTGATCCTCGACGACGGTTTCGCCTTCGCGAGGCGCCTTCAGGCGCACGACGGGCTTCACGTCCTTCGGTGCGTCCTTTGGATCGCGATCGCGCCACGGCGAGAGGAAGATCTGCGGGCGGCCCTCGGCCTTGGCTTTTTCGCGCGCGGCTTCGATCTCAGCCGGTGACGCATAGCAGTGATAGGCGGCGCCACGTTTCAGAAGCTCGGCCGCGACTTCGCGGTGACGGTCGGCGCGCGCGAACTGCGAAACCGCTTCTCCGTCCCATGTGAGCCCCAACCATGCCAAGCCGTCCAGAATGGCGGCGACGGCCTGCTCATTGTTGCGTTCGCGGTCCGTATCCTCGATGCGCAGAAGGAATTTCCCATTTCGCCCTTTGGCGTAGAGCCAGTTGAATAGCGCCGTACGTGCGCCACCGATATGCAAGTAACCGGTCGGAGAGGGCGCAAATCGAACGACGGGCGCATTGGATGTCGCGGTCTCAGCCATTGGACCTTTTCGCTTATCTGCCATTGAGGGAATGCGGCTCCGCTCGTA